>NZ_JARJHW010000175.1:0-15928 GCF_040560175.1 Streptomyces panacea | reverse complement strand
CAGCCCACCGCGCCGGAGGCGAACCCGCACCCCACCCAGCACGCAGCAGGCGGGACCGTGCGGAAAGAGATCCGCCCGGCCCCGCCCCACTCGCTTCGTTCGTTACGCCGGCACGCTCGCCACACCCGGCTCCAGGAACTTCTTCCCGTTCACCCGCTCCGAGACGCCCTCCCGGTCCAGGTACGGTGTGATGCCGCCGAGGTGGAACGGCCAGCCCGCGCCCGTGATCAGGCAGAGGTCGATGTCCTGGGCCTCGGCGACGACACCCTCGTCCAGCATCAGACCGATCTCCCGCGCCACGGCGTCCAGCACGCGCGCCCGGGTCTGCTCCTCCGTCAGCACCGTGTCGCCCTGCTTGAGCAGCGCCACGACCTCCGGGTCCAGCTCCGGCTTGCCGGAGTCGTACACGTAGAAGCCCCGCTTGCCCGCCTTCACGACGGCGGCAAGGTTCCGCGAGACCGTGAAGCGGTCCGGGAAGGCCCGGTTGAGGGTCTCGGAGACATGCAGACCGATCGCGGGACCGACCAGCTCCAGCAGGACCAGCGGCGACATCGGCAGACCCAGCGGTTCGACCGCCTTCTCGGCGACGGCGACCGGAGTGCCCTCGTCGATGACGTTCTGGATCTCGCCCATGAAGCGGGTGAGGATGCGGTTGACGACGAACGCCGGGGCGTCCTTCACCAGCACCGCGCTCTTCCTGAGCTTCTTCGCGACACCGAACGCCGTCGCGAGCGATGCGTCGTCCGTCTGCTCGCCGCGCACGATCTCCAACAGGGGCAGGATCGCCACCGGGTTGAAGAAGTGGAAGCCGACGACCCGCTCCGGGTTCTTCAGCTTCGACGCCATCTCGGACACCGACAGCGACGAGGTGTTGGTGGCGAGGATCGCGTGCGCCGGGGCGACCGCCTCGACCTCCGCGAACACCTGCTGCTTGACGCCCATCTCCTCGAAGACGGCCTCGATGACGAAGTCGGCGTCGGCGAAACCGTCGGCCTTGTCCAGAACTCCGGTGACCAGGCCCTTGTAGCGGTTGGCCTTGTCCTGGTTGATCCGGCCCTTGCCGAGCAGTTTGTCGATCTCGGCGTGGACGTAGCCCACACCCTTGTCGATCCGCTCCTGGTTGATGTCCGTCAGTACGACGGGCACTTCGAGCCTGCGCAGGAACAGCAGCGCCAACTGCGAGGCCATCAGGCCGGCTCCGACGACGCCGACCTTGGTGACGGGACGCGCGAGCGCCTTGTCGGGCGCGCCCGCCGGGCGCTTGGCGCGCCGCTGCACGAGGTTGAACGCGTAGATCCCGGACCGCAGTTCACCGCCCATGATCAGGTCGGCGAGCGCGGTGTCCTCGGCGTCGTAACCCGCCTGGAGGTCACCGTCCTTGGCGGCGGCGATGATGTCCAGCGCCCGGTAGGCGGCCGGGGCCGCGCCGTGCACCTTGGAGTCCGCGACGAACCTGCCGCGCGCGACGGCCTCGTCCCACGCCTCGCCCCGGTCGATCTCCGGACGCTTCACCTCCAGCTCGCCGCCCAGGACCGACGCGGTCCACAGCAGCGACTGCTCCAGGAAGTCCGCGCCCTCGAACAGGGCGTCGGCGATGCCCAGTTCATAGACCTGCGCGCCCTTGAGCTGCTTGTTCTGGTTGAGCGAGTTCTCGATGATCACCGTGACCGCGCGGTCGGCGCCGATCAGGTTCGGCAGCAGCGTGCAGCCGCCCCAGCCGGGGACGAGACCGAGGAAGACCTCGGGCAGCGAGAAGGCGGGCAGCGCGGCGGAGACGGTGCGGTACGAGCAGTGCAGCCCGACCTCGACGCCACCGCCCATCGCGGCGCCGTTGTAATACGCGAACGTCGGTACGGCGATGCCCGCGAGCCGCTTGAAGACGTCGTGGCCGCCCTTGCCGATGGCCAGCGCGTCGTCGTGCCGCTTCAGCAGCTCTACGCCCTTGAGGTCGGCGCCGACGGCGAAGATGAACGGCTTGCCGGTGACACCGACACCGACGATCTTTCCCTCGGCGGCCTCGGTCTCGACCTGGTCGATCGCCGCGTCGAGATTGGCCAGCGACTGCGGTCCGAACGTCGTCGGCTTGGTGTGGTCCAGGCCGTTGTCAAGCGTGATGAGCGCGAACGTGCCCACGCCGCCGGGGAGTTCGAGGTGGCGTACGTGCGCCTGGGTGACGACCTCGTCCGGGAACAGCTCGGCCGCGCCCTTCAGGAGTTCAGCGGTGCTCACTTGTTTCCTCCGTCGAAGTGCGGGTTCTCCCAGACGACCGTCGCGCCCATGCCGAAGCCGACGCACATGGTGGTGATGCCGTAGCGGACCTGCGGCTGCTCCTCGAACTGCCGGGCCAGCTGGGTCATCAGCCGTACGCCGGAGGACGCGAGCGGGTGGCCGTAGGCGATGGCGCCGCCGTACTGGTTGACGCGCGGGTCGTCGTCGGCGATGCCGTAGTGGTCGAGGAAGGCCAACACCTGTACGGCGAAGGCCTCGTTGATCTCGAAGAGGCCGATGTCGCCGATCGACAGACCGGCCTTGGCGAGGGCCTTCTCGGTCGCGGGGATCGGGCCGAAGCCCATGACCTCGGGCTCGACACCCACGTACGCGTAGCTCACGAGGCGCATCCTGACCGGCAGCCCGGCCTCACGTGCGAACTCCTCGGAGGCGATCAGCGAGGCGGTGGCGCCGTCGTTCAGACCGGCCGCGTTGCCGGCCGTGACGCGGCCGTGCGGGCGGAAGGGGGTCTTGAGACCGGCCAGGGACTCCAGCGTGGTGCCGGGGCGCATCGGCTCGTCCTCGGTCGCCAGGCCCCAGCCCGTCTCGCCGCCCTCGGGGTTGGTGCGGCGCACCGAGATCGGCACGAGATCCTGCTGGATCCTGCCGTTCGCGTAGGCCTTGGCGGCCTTCTCCTGCGAGCGCACGGCGTACTCGTCGGCGCGCTGCTTGGTGATGTGCGGGAAGCGGTCGTGCAGGTTCTCCGCGGTCATGCCCATGAAGAGGGCCGACTCGTCGACGAGCTTCTCCGAGACGAACCGCGGGTTCGGGTCGACGCCCTCGCCCATCGGGTGGCGGCCCATGTGCTCGACACCGCCGGCGACGACGATGTCGTACGCGCCGAACGCGATGGAACCGGCGGTGGTCGTCACGGCGGTCATCGCGCCCGCGCACATGCGGTCGATCGAGTAGCCGGGGACGGACTGCGGCAGCCCGGCGAGGATGCCGGCGGTACGGCCGATGGTCAGGCCCTGGTCACCGATCTGCGTGGTCGCGGCGATGGCGACCTCGTCGATCTTCGCGGGGTCGAGGTCCGGATTACGCCGCAGCAGCTCCCGGATCGCCTTCACGACGAGGTCGTCGGCCCGGGTCTCGTGGTAGATGCCCTTCGGGCCCGCCTTGCCGAACGGGGTGCGGACGCCGTCGACGAAGACGACATCCCTGACGGTACGAGGCACGATGGCTCTCCTCCAGGGTGCGGGGATGGCACTGCTGCGGGCACGCTCTGTCGGATCCTATGCTACTTGCGGGTAACCGCACTGCCCAGGGCGACGGGGTGTTCCGCGGGTCACCCTCCGGGGCTGCTGTTTGACCGGGTTGCTGTTTCGTTGGCGGGGGCGGGGTGCGGGTCCTTCGGAGGGGTATGTCCGGACGGCGTGACTTACGGCGCGTGCAACGCTCGTTGGACCCGCTGATCCGGGCTGTTCACGCGCCACAAGTCAGCCTGAGTGTCCGGACACACCCCTCCTGCGGCCCCGCCCCCCTCTCGCCGTCACGTGGCGCTGTTCGAGCCCCGCTCCCGCTCGCGGGTTGGAAGGGGGACGCGCAGGGGTCGTGGTCGGACACTCAGGCTGACTTGTGCCGCGTGGACGAGGAGGCTCCCTCGGGTCCAACGAGCGTTGCACGCGGCGTAAGTCACGCCGTCCGGCCATGACCCCGGAGCGGCACCCGGACACCACCGCAACCACCCAGCCCGTCCGGCGCTTGAGGACAAAACCGACCACCGGGCGGCACCGGCACCAGCGCACCAGCACCAGCACCGGCCACCGGCATCGCCCCCGGTCAGCCCGTCTCCGCCGTCGCCCCCAGCGCCCGCGCCAGCAGCGGCGCCACCTGTTCCACCTGCCACCGCCGCGCGCCATGCGCGGCCAACGCCTCCGAGACGCCTTCCACGCTCCGCTCCGCCGGCGGCTCCCAGCAGACCCGCCGCACGGTGTCCGGCGTGATCAGGTTCTCCTGCGGCATGTTCAGGCGCTCCGCGAGCGCCGTCACCGAGGCGCGGGCGGCCGAGAGGCGGGCCGCCGCCTCCGGGTCCTTGTCCGCCCACGAGCGCGGCGGCGGCGGGCCGTTCAGCGGCTGGCCCGGCTGCGGCAGCTCCGTGTCGGGCAGCGTCTTCGCCCGGTCGATCGCCGTCTGCCACTGTTCGAGCGCGCGCCGCCCCATCCGGTGCCCGAAGCCGGGCAGTGCGGTGAGGGCCTGCACGTTCAGCGGCAGCGCCAGCGCGGCCTCGATGATCGCGCCGTCGCTGAGGACCTTGCCGGGGGAGACGTCGCGCCGCTGCGCGGCCTGGTCGCGGGTGTTCCACAGCTCCCGTACGACGGCCATCTGCCGGCGGCGCCGGACCTTGTGCATGCCGGACGTACGGCGCCACGGGTCCTTGCGCGGCGGCGGCGGCGGCGCGGAGGCGATCGCGTCGAACTCCTGCCAGGCCCAGTCCAGCTTGTTCTGCCGGTCCAGCTCCTTTTCCAGCGCGTTCCGCAGATCGACCAGCAGCTCGACGTCCAGCGCTGCGTACCGCAGCCACGGCTCGGGGAGCGGCCTGGTGGACCAGTCGACGGCGGAGTGGCCCTTCTCCAGGGCGAACCCGAGGACGTTCTCGACCATGGCGCCGAGGCCGACGCGCGGGAAGCCCGCGAGCCGTCCCGCCAGCTCGGTGTCGAACAGCCGCGTGGGGCGCATGCCTATTTCCCTGAGACACGGAAGGTCCTGGGTGGCGGCGTGCAGGATCCACTCCGTGTCGGCGAGGACGTCGCCGAGGGCCGAGAGGTCGGGGCAGCCGACGGGATCGATGAGCGCGGTGCCCGCGCCTTCACGGCGCAGCTGTACGAGATAGGCGCTCTGCCCGTACCGGTAGCCGGACGCGCGCTCGGCGTCGACGGCCAGCGGGCCGGTGCCCGCGGCGAAGGAAGCGATCACCTCGGCGAGCGCTTCTTCGGTGGCGACCACCGGCGGAATGCCTTCGCGAGGCTCCAACAAGGGGATCGGCGCCGTTTCGACGTCGTCCGGGGGAGCGCCCCCGGTGGTTCGCAGTGGTGGGTCTGCTGCGGTCTCTTGGGCGTCGGTCACGTGTCAAGGGTATCTGTGAACGGACGCCGCCCGCCGACGGAACGTTCCGTCGGCGGGCGATGCGGCCGGTGGGGAGGGTGAAACCGGTCAGTGAATGATTCCGGTACGGAGGGCCACGGCGACCATTCCGGCCCGGTCGCCCGTGCCGAGCTTGCGCGCGATGCGGGCGAGGTGGCTCTTGACGGTCAGGGCGGAGAGCCCCATGGAGACGCCGATCGCCTTGTTCGACTGGCCTTCGGCGACCAGTCTGAGCACCTCGACCTCACGGCCGGAGAGCTCGCGGTAGCCACCCGGGTGGCTCGGGGAACCCGGGGGGCGGCGGTGCATGCGGGGTCCCGCGCCGATGGGTGCGGCGCCGGGGCGGCCGGGGTGGCCGATGTTCGTACGGGTACCGGTCACGACGTAGCCCTTGACGCCGCCCGCGAGGGCGTTGCGCACCGCGCCGATGTCGTCGGCGGCGGAGAGGGCGAGGCCGTTGGGCCAGCCCGCTGCCCGGGTCTCGGACAGCAGGGTGAGCCCGGAACCGTCGGGCAGGTGGACGTCGGCCACGCAGATGTCGCGTGGATTGCCGACGCGGGGACGCGCCTCCGCGATGGACGAAGCCTCGATGACGTCACGTACTCCAAGGGCCCACAGGTGGCGGGTGACGGTGGAGCGGACGCGAGGGTCGGCCACGACGACCATGGCCGTCGGCTTGTTCGGGCGGTAGGCGACCAGGCTTGCGGGCTGCTCGAGGAGAACGGACACCAGGCCTCCTGGGAAGGTGCGGGACGGGCCGGCTCGGGGATGAAGCCGGGGGCGAACCGTGCTTGAAGGGTCATTGACCTCTTCGGCAGCAACCGTCCCCGCCTTTAGAGAATGATCACGAATTGATGAGTAACAATTCGGGCAATTCGGATGCGCGATCGATCATCCTACGAGTGGGCCCCTCCCCGGTGAGCCGATCCCGGCGCGTGGCGGGTCCGTCCTACCGGGCCTGTGGCCCCCGGCGCTGGGGGAGCGAGACCACACCCGCCCCCGGCTCCGTCGGGCCCGTCGGAGCCGCCGGTGGCAGACCCGCGAGCTGGCACAGCAGATCGCACCAGGCCGCCAAGTGCGTTGCCGTGTCCGGGACTCCGCCCATGCCCTCGCGCGGTGTCCAGGACGCCCGGATCTCGATCTGTGTCGCCGGGCGGCGCTCCGAGAGCCCGCCGAAGTAGTGCGACCCCGCGCGCGTGACCGTGCCGCTCGGTTCTCCGTAGGAGAGTCCGCGCGCCTCCAGCGCCCCGGTCAGCCACGACCAGCAGACCTCCGGGAGCAGCGGGTCCGCCGCCATCTCCGGCTCCAGCTCCGCCCGTACGAGCGTCACCAGCCGGAATGTGCCCTGCCAGGCGTCGTGTCCGTCCGGATCGTGGAGCAGAACGAGTCTGCCGTCGGCCAGGTCGTCGTCCCCTTGGACGACCGCCGCCTCCAGCGCGTACGCGTGCGGTGCGAGCCGCTGGGGCGGCTTGGTCGGGTCGATCTCCATCTCGGGGCGCAGCCGCGCCGTCCGCAAAGCTTCGACGGCCAGCCGGAACGCGGACGGGACGGAGTCCTCCTCCGTACCCCCCGTACCGCCGACGCCGTTGGAATGATCAGAAAATTGTCCCTGAGCCGCAGCCATGCGGGGAAGAGTAGGCGGAACGAACGTCCCGTGCGGTGAAGGACACCCGGCCCGGCCCGGCCGCTTCTGCGTACATGCGAAGATTCTGGGCGTGAGCGCCAACGACCGCCCCTCGGGCCAGCCGACCAAGACCGCGCCGACAGCGGCGACACTCGCCACCCGCGATTCCGCCTTCATGAAGGCGTGCAGGCGGGAGCCCGTACCACACACGCCGGTGTGGTTCATGCGGCAGGCGGGGCGGTCGCTGCCCGAGTACCGCAAGCTGCGCGAGGGCACGGCGATGCTGGAGTCGTGCATGCGGCCGGATCTGGTCACCGAGATCACGCTCCAGCCGGTACGCCGGCACGAGGTCGACGCCGCGATCTACTTCAGCGACATCGTCGTCCCGCTCAAGGCCATCGGCGTGGACCTCGACATCAAGCCGGGCGTCGGCCCCGTCGTCGCGCACCCCATCCGCACGCGCGCCGACCTCGCCCAGCTGCGGGACCTTACGCCGGACGACGTCCACTACGTCACCGAGGCCATGGGCATGCTCACCGCGGAGCTGGGGTCCACCCCGCTCATCGGCTTCGCGGGCGCCCCCTTCACCCTCGCGAGCTACCTCGTGGAGGGCGGGCCCTCCCGTAACCACGAGAACACCAAGGCCATGATGTACGGCGCCCCGGAGCTGTGGGCCGAACTGCTCGACCGGCTCGCGGAGATCACCGGCGCGTTCCTCAAGGTGCAGATCGAGGCGGGCGCCAGCGCCGTACAGCTCTTCGACTCCTGGGTGGGCGCGCTCGCCCCCGCCGACTACCGGCGCTCCGCGATGCCCGCGTCCGTCAAGGTCTTCGACATGATCGCCGGATACGGCGTGCCGCGCATCCACTTCGGAGTCGGTACGGGCGAACTGCTCGGGCTCATGGGCGAGGCCGGCGCGGACGTCGTCGGCGTCGACTGGCGCGTACCGCTGGACGAGGCGGCCCGCCGCGTGGGCCCCGGCAAGGCGCTCCAGGGCAACCTCGACCCGGCGGTCCTCTTCGCCCCCACGCGGGCCGTGGAGGCGAAGGCCGACGAAGTCCTCGACGCGGCCAAGGGGTTGGAGGGGCACATCTTCAATCTGGGCCACGGGGTGCTGCCGAACATGGACCCGGACTCGCTGACGCGCCTCGTGGAGTACGTCCACACACGCACGACCTAGTCCATGTCCGGGCGGTCTCGCCCACCACTACCAGCCCGCCTCGCGGACCGCCGCCGTCGCCTTGCGGGCCGCGACCAGGACCGGGTCCCAGACCGGGGAGAACGGCGGCGCGTAGCCCAGGTCCAGCGCCGTCATCTGTTCCACCGTCATCCGCGCGGTGAGGGCCACCGCCGCGATGTCCACCCGCTTCGCGGCGCCCTCGCCCCCGACGATCTGCACGCCGAGCAGCCGGCCCGTACGGCGCTCGGCGAGCATCTTCACCGTCATCAGCCGCGCGCCCGGCAGATACCCGGCGGTGCCGGTGGACTCGATGGTCGCCGAGACGTACTGGAGCCCCGCCGCGCGGGCGTCCTTCTCGCGCAGCCCCGTCCGGGCGATCTCCCGGTCGCACACCTTGCTGACGGCCGTGCCGACGACGCCCGGGAAGGTGCCGTAGTCGCCGCCCACGTTGGCGCCGATGATCTGGCCGTGCTTGTTGGCGTGCGTGCCCAGCGCGATGTGGCGGGTGGTGCCCGTGATCAGGTCGAGCACCTCCACACAGTCGCCGCCCGCCCAGACGCGGTCCTGGCCGCGTACCCGCATCGACAGGTCGGTCAGCAGCCCGCCGTGCGGGCCGAGCGGCAGACCGGCGGCCTCGGCGAGCGCCGTCTCCGGGCGGACACCGATGCCCAGCACCACGACGTCCGCCGGGTACTCCGCGTCGTCGGTGGCGACCGCCCTGACCCGGCCGTCGTCACCGGTCAGGATCTTGGAGACGGCGGCGCCGCCGACCGTGGTGATGCCGAGGCCGTCCATCGCCTCGTGGACCAGCCGGCCCATGTCCGGGTCCAGCGTGGCCATCGGCTGCTCGTCGCGGTGCAGGACGGTGACCTCGTACCCGCGCTTGAGCAGCGCCTCCGCCATCTCGACGCCGATGTAGCCCGCGCCCACGACGACCGCGCGCCCGCCGTCCGTGCGGCTCAGGGTCTCGATCAGCGCCTGGCCGTCGCCGAGGGTCTGCACACCGTGCACGCCGGGGGCGTCGATGCCCGGCAGCGGGGGCCGGATCGGGCGCGCGCCGGTGGCGATCACCAGCTTGTCGAAGTCCGTCCACGACTCGGTCCCGGCATCCAGCTCCCGGGCCCGGACCCGTCGGCCGTCCGTGTCGATCTCCAGCACCTCGGTACGCATCCGCAGGTCGATCCCGCGCTCCCGGTGCTCCTGCGGCGTACGGGCGACGAGGTCGTCCCGCCGCTCCACGTCGCCGCCGACCCAGTACGGAATGCCGCACGCCGAGTACGAGGCGAAGCCGCCGCGCTCGAAGGCGACGATCTCCAGCTCCTCGGGCCCCTTGAACCTGCGGGCCTGCGACGCGGCGGACATTCCCGCCGCGTCGCCGCCGATGACCACCAAGCGCTCCGCTGCCATTGCGCGTCCCTTCGCGTGTGTGCCGGGCACCGTGTACCCGGCACACAGACGCTACGCGGAGGCGGCGGGTCAGTCCCGCTCGCCCGGGTCGGGCGACGGGTCCGCGTCGGGCGCCGGAGCCGGCGCCGCGGCGGGGGCGGGAGCCGGGGTCCGCGTACGCCGCGGGCGCGCCCGGGCGCCGAACAGCAGCCACAGCCCGAACAGCACCGCCAGCGCCACGACGAACGGCAGGATCGCCGCCACGACCACCACCGTCCACCGCAGCACCGTCACGAAGGCGTCCCAGCCGCCGCCGAGCGCGTCCAGGAAGCCCGGGTCGTCGTCCCCGGAGTCCTTGTCCTCCTTCGTCCGCTCGCTCAGGTCGAGCGTGATGGTCGCCATCGTCGTCCGGTCGGCGAGTGCGGCCTGCTTGGCCAGCAGGGACTCCAACTCGGCCTGACGTGTGTTCAGTTGAGACTCCAGGGCCACCACGTCGGTGATGTCCTTCGCCTGGTCCATCAACTTCCGCACGCGGTCGACGCTCGCGCGCTGCGTCGCGATGCGGCTGTTCACGTCGACCACCTGCTCGGTGACGTCCTTCGCGTTCGCCGTACGCGACAACAGCTTCCCGGTGCCCGCCAGTTCGGCGAGGACGGAGTCGTACTCCGCCTCCGGGACCCGCAGGACGACGTTCGAGGTCACGTGCGTGTCGTCGATGCGCTCGGTGGTCTCGTCCTCGACCACGCCGCCCGCGTCCAGCGCGACCGCCCGGGCCTTGGCGAGGGCCTTCGTCGCGCTCCCCACCTCCACCGAGAGGGTGGCGGTGCGGATCACATGGGTCGTCGCGGAAGCCTCGTCGACGGCCTTGCCGCCGTCCGCCCGCTGCCCGCCCTCGGCCTGGTCGGCCGCCGCCCCCGCCCCCTGCTCGTCCGTCGGCGCTTTGGCCGCGCTCTCGCCCTTCGAGTCTCCGGCGCTGCCCGAATCCGAGCCGCTGCACCCGGCCAGGGCGAGTGAAACGGTGAGAAGCGCTGCCGCGAATGCGGGAAGTGCACGCATATCGGTCCCCCCAAGGATGCCGTGCGTAAATGTCGCCGGTTCGACGGACCGGTGCGGGAGCGGGTTGCGCTTTTCCGGTCGCGAAGCGGTCACGGTCGGGACTCGGTACGGGCCGAGGCGCGCCCGAGGTGGTCCGGAGGCGGTCTGAGAGAGTGGAGGCCATGGTGAGCAGTCCGAATCCCACGCCTCCTGGTGGTCCCGCGCGCACGCCTCCTTCCGGTCCCGCGCCCCATGTCGTCGTCGTCGGGGGCGGCATCGCCGGTCTCGCCGCGGCCGACCGGCTGCTGTCCGCCGGGGCCCGCGTGACCCTCCTGGAGGCGACCGACCGCCTCGGCGGCAAACTCCGCAGCGGTGAGATCGAGGGCGCCCCCGTCGACCTCGGTGCCGAGTCCATGCTCGCGCGCCGCCCCGAGGCCGTCGACCTCGCACGCTCCGTGGGGCTCGCTGAGCGCCTACAGCCGCCCGCCACGACCTCCGCGTCCGTCTGGTCGCGCGGGGAGCTGCGTGCCATGCCCAAGGGTCATGTGATGGGTGTTCCGGGCGACGCCTCGGCCCTCGCCGGTCTGCTCTCCGTGGAAGGCGTCGCCAGGATCGGCCGCGAGCGGGACCTCGGCCCGGCGGCGGTCGGCGACGACGTGTCCATCGGCGCGTACGTCGCGGAGCGACTGGGGCACGAGGTCGTGGACCGGCTGGTGGAGCCCCTGCTCGGCGGCGTCTACGCGGGCGACGCCTACCGCATCTCGATGCGCGCCGCCGTCCCGCAGCTCTACGAGGCGCTCCGCACGCACGACTCGCTGCTCGACGCCGTCCGCGCCGTCCAGGCCAGGACCGCCGAAAACCCCCGCACCGACGCCGTGTTCACCGGCATCGACGGCGGAGTCGGCACGCTGCCGGGTGCCGTCGCCGACGCCGTACGGGCGCGCGGAGGCGACATCCGTACGCGGACGCCCGTCCTCGCCCTCACCCGCACCGCCGACGGCTGGGCCGTCAGGACCGGCCAGGAGATCGTCGCCGCAGACGGGGTGATCATGGCCAACCCCGCCTGGTCCGCGTCCGCCCTCCTCGCGCACGAGTCACCCGCCGCCTCCGCCGAACTCGCCGAGATCGAGTACGCCTCCATGGCCCTCGTGACGATGGCCTTCCACCGCCCCGCCCTCACCGGCCTGCCCGACGGCAGCGGTTTCCTCGTCCCGCCCGTCGACGGCCGCACCATCAAGGCCGCCACCTTCTCCACCCGTAAGTGGAACTGGGTCGCCGAGTCGGCGCCCGGCCTCTTCGTCCTGCGTACGTCCATCGGCCGGTACGGCGAGGAGGACCAGCTCCAGCGCGAGGACGCCGAACTCGTCGGGGTGTCCCTGCGCGACCTCGGCGCCGCGACCGGACTCGCCGCGCGGCCCGTCGCCACCGAGGTGACGCGGTGGATCGGCGGCCTGCCCCAGTACCCGGTCGGCCACCCCGCCCGCGTCGTCCGTATCCGCGAGGCCGTCGCGAAACTCCCCGGACTGCGCGTCTGCGGCGCCCCGTACGACGGCGTCGGCATCCCCGCGTGCGTCGCGAGCGCCCGGCGCGCCGCCGACGAGATCATGGCCACGCCGACCCTGGCGCGGGGCACGGATCGGGGCGCGGGAGAATAGCCGTATGACTTCCGCACCAGACAAGACCCCCAACGCGGGCAAGAAGGCCAAGGATCTCAACGACGTCATCCGCTACACGCTGTGGTCCGTCTTCAAGCTGCGCGATCTGCTGCCGGAGGACCGGGCCGGCTATGCCGACGAGGTCCAGGAGCTGTTCGACCAGCTCGCCGCCAAGGACATCACCGTGCGCGGCGCGTACGACGTCTCCGGGCTGCGCGCCGACGCCGACCTGATGATCTGGTGGCACGCCGGGACCGCGGACGAGCTCCAGGGGGCGTACAACCTCTTCCGCCGCACGAAGCTCGGGCGGACGCTCGAACCCGTCTGGTCGAACATGGCGCTGCACCGCCCCGCCGAGTTCAACAAGTCCCATGTGCCGGCCTTCCTGGCCGACGAGACGCCGCGCGAGTGGGTGAGCGTCTACCCCTTCGTTCGCTCGTACGACTGGTATCTGCTGCCCGACGAGGAACGGCGTACGATGCTCGCCGACCACGGAAAGATGGCCCGTGGATATCCGGACGTCCGCGCCAACACCGTGTCATCCTTCTCGCTCGGCGACTACGAGTGGATTCTCGCCTTCGAGGCCGACGAACTGGACCGGATCGTCGACCTGATGCGTCATCTGCGCGGCTCGAAGGCACGGCTGTACGTACGGGAAGAGGTGCCGTTCTACACCGGTCGCCGCAAGTCGGTAGCGGACCTGGTCGCCGAACTCGCCTGAACCACGCCTGATCCACAGGCGCGGCCCGCGATCCGCGTAGCGTGATCGCACAACTGCATGACGGCCGGATCCGCCCTCGGGCAGCCCGGCCGTCCCACCCGGAAGATCAGACGACCGGCGGCAGCCCGCGGCCGGACCTCTCGTCCAGCGACACCGGGTTCGGCTCCGTGTGCGGCGCGCTCTCAGCGCGCCGCACCGGTGTCTCCACGAGCGCCCGCGCCCCTCTCCGGGGCGAGCCCCACGCCTCCGCCGCCTCCCGCGCTCCCGGGAAGCGCGGCGCTGCCGGGAAGGCGATGCTGGAGGAGCCCGCGTCCCGGGCGACAGCGAGTCGTACAGCATCGGAGCGTGCCATGACCGCGAGCGGTGACCTGCTCATCGACGCCTTCGACCGTATCCGTGACACCGTCCGCACCGTGGTCGACGGCCTCTCCCCGCACGAGCTGGCCGTACGCGTCGACGAGGGGGCGAACTCGATCGCCTGGCTCGTCTGGCATCTCACCCGGATCCAGGACGATCACGTCGCCGACATCGCAGGGACGGACGAGGTGTGGATCGCACAGGACTGGACGGGCAGGTTCGAGCTGCCCTTCTCGCGCGACGCCACGGGGTACGGACACTCACCGAAGGACGTGGCGGCGGTCGGCGGGATCACGGGGGAGGCACTGGTGGAGTACCACGACGCCGTACACGAGCGGACCGTCGCGTACATCAGGACGCTCCGGGAAGCGGACTACGGACGTGTGGTGGACCGGACGTGGGTCCCGGCCGTGACCCTCGGTGTGCGGCTGGTCAGCGTCGTCTCCGACGATCTCCAGCATGTCGGCCAGGCCGCCTTCATCAAGGGCTGGCTCACGCGGTCCTGGGCCGTGTCTTCAAAGTAGCGCCGTCCGCCCGCAGGGCTGGGCCCGCGGCGAGGTGCCGTACCAGGCGTCGCGGGGCCAGGCGAGACTTTGAAGACACGACCCAGCGGGCCGGTGAACCGGGGGACTCAATGAGCGCCGTGGTCGACCGGACCGGTCGACCACGGCGCTCGGGCACCGTCCGAACACTCGCTCAGACGCTCAGAGTTGAGTGTTCGGGTTGAGCCTGCGCCGCAGTTCGGAGCGTGCGTCGTCCCTCTTCAGCGACACCGGGTTCGGCTCCGCGCGCGGCGCGCACTCGGCGCTGCGCACCGGGGTCTTCCCGGTCAGCAGATACGCCTCGACGTGGTCGTTGACGCACTCGTTGGGACCGCCCGCGATGCCGTGCGTGCCCGCGCCGCGCTCGGTCACCAGCACGGCGCCGGCCAGCCGTCGTTGCAGCTCCAGCGCCCCCGCGTACGGCGTCGCCGCGTCCCGCTCCGCGGCCAGGATCAGCGTCGGCGGCAGCTCACCGGGGCCGGTGCGGATGTCGGCGGGCCGCTGGCGCGGCGCGGGCCAGAAGGCGCACGGCAGATTCATCCACGCGTTGTCCCAGGTCTCGAACGGGGCGAGCGCGGCGAGTTCGGTGTTGTCGCGGTCCCACACCTTCCAATCCGTCGGCCACGGCGCGTCGTTGCACTCCACGGCCGTGTAGACGGCGTTGCCGTTCTCGTTGTCGAAGGCCGCCGCCGGCTGCGGTGTGGCCTGGTCGATCAAGGGCTTCGTGTTGCCCTTCAGGAATTCGGAGAGCGCCGTGGCGCGCATCGCCCAGTAGTCGTCGTAGTAGCCGGCCCCGAGCATCGCCGCGTGCAACTGGCCGGGCCCGACCTTGCCGCCCGCCGGGTGGTGCGCGACCGCCGCCCGGACCCGTTCGTAGCTGCGTTGGACCTCGTCGGGGGTGACGCCGAGGTGGTACGTCGCGTCGTGCTTGGCGACCCAGGCCCGGAAGTCCGCCCAGCGCTGCTCGAAGGCGAGGGACTGGTCGAGGTTGTTGCGGTACCAGATCTGGTCCGGGTCGGGGTCGACGGCCGAGTCGAAGACCATCCGGCGTACGTGGGACGGGAAGAGAGACGCGTACAGCGCGCCGAAGTACGTTCCGTAGGAGGCGCCCATGAAGGACAGCTTCTTCTCACCGAGGGCGGCCCGCACGACGTCGAGGTCACGGGCGTTGTTCAGCGACGTGTAGTGGCGCAGGGCCGGTCCCGCGGTGCGGGCGCAGCCCTGGGCGTACGCCTTGGCGCGCGAGACGCGCTCGCTCTTGTACGACTCCGAGGGGTAGGTCGGCGCCGGGGTGGGCGCCTTCGTGAAGTCCCCGGCGTCCTGGCAGGACAGCGGCGCGGAGCGGCCGACGCCGCGTGGGGCGTAGCCGACGAGGTCGTACGCCGCCGCGATCCGCTTCCACTCGGGCATGGCCGCCGCCATCGGGAACGCCATGCTGGAGGCGCCGGGGCCGCCGGGGTTGTAGACCAGCGCGCCCTGGCGCTGGACGGTCTCCACGGCCTTGCCGTCGCCGCCCGCCGCGCCGGTCTTGCCGGACGCCTTCACCCGGCTGACGGTGAGTTTGATCCGCTCACCGTCCGGCCGGGCGTAGTCGAGCGGCACCTCGACCGTGCCGCAGGCGAGGGGAGCGGGCAGCATCTCGGCCTTGGGGCACGTGCGGAACGCGATTCCGGCGGCTGCGGCGCGCTGGGCGGCGACGACCGTTCCGCGCTCCTCGGACGAGGCGCCGGCGAAGTCCGCGCCGCCCGCCGGGGCGGCGGAGAGGGTGGACAGGACCAAGGAGCCGAGGGTGGCCAGGGCCCCGTACTTCGCAACTGCTCTCATCGCTTTCCCTTCGGGCGTGCCGCGGTGGGGGAAGGCGATCATCTCCGGAGCCCCGGCCGTGTAAAGGATCTGTGAGCGGTGTCGGAACGCGTGACTCCGATGCGTCATACAGTCACTCAATAGGCCCGTACGGGGTGCGGGATGGGGTACGGCGTGCTCCGTGCGCGGGTGGGTGCGCGCGGGGACTGTCGGGCGTACGGTCGGGTGCCGGGCGGCCGGCGCCGGTCAGCCGCCGCCTCCTCCGCAGCCTCC
>NZ_JARJHW010000174.1:0-15997 GCF_040560175.1 Streptomyces panacea | reverse complement strand
AGACAGGGTGTGAGGTGGTCGGGCGGGCTTGAGCGCGTGCCGGGCGTGTCCCTTGTGGGGAAAAGGAAGTTGAGCAGGGCAGTCCTTCCCCTGCCGTCGGGCCTCCTTCGGCGGGCGAGCCGTTTCACGCCCCCGGAGGTGCCCCGCGTGCGCAAGTTGTCCGCCCCCGGCCGTCTGTCCGCCCCCGGCCGTTTCGCCGTCTGGATCGTCACCTCGGTGGCGGTCGCCACCTCCACGGGCTGCATGAGCGTCGGCGACGACGAAGGGAAGCCGGCCCCCTCGCGGTCGGCCGAGGAGCGCGAGGCCGCGGCCGAGCGGGACGGCGGTACGGCGGCGGACGCCGGCGTGGGCCTGCCGGCCGACGCTCGGGGCGGCGCGGGGCCGAAGGGCGCCGGGCACAGCGGCGAGCGCGGCGGGAAGGGGAAGCCGGGCGGTCCGGAGGCGTCGGGCGACCCGTCGGCGAAGCCGTCCAAGGGCCCGGACGGCAAGCCGCTTCCCTCCGCGCCGGGGCCGCCGGGTGGCGAGGTACCGCCCGTGGAACAGCCGACCCGGACCCCGCCGCCGCCTTCCGAGCCGCCACCGCCCAACCCGGACCCGGAGCCTCCGGCACAGCCCGAGCCGAGCACTCCGCCGGAGCCGCCGTCGGCGTCGCCGATGGCGGACGTACGGACGAGCGCCCTGTCGCCGGGCGACGGCTTCGGGATGCGGAAGGAGCCGGCGGCGTCGCCGCAGTTGGGGCCGGTGTGAGGCCGGTGTGAGGCCGGCCCGGGACCGGCGCGAGGCCGGGCGCGAGGCCGGTGTGACGGGGATCGCGAGGGGCCTGGTTTGCCAGGTAGGGGGAGCGGTGCGTATGGTAGTAGATCGTTTGATCATTGCCCGGCGCCGACACAGAAGAGCGCCGCGTGGCGCGTACTCTCCCTTGCCGTGGCTGACCGCATTGAGGCGGTCGAATTGCGAATCACGGAGTTTGGGCGCGTGCCGAGACTCCGGAAGGTTTCGCATTTCGCATGTCCATTTCCAGTACTGACCACACCGTCATGCCCGAGAACGACTCCGACGACTCGATCGAGAGCATCACGGCAGAGGTCGCCGAGGCCGTTGAGGCCGTAGCCGTAGCCGTGGAAGACACCACCGAGGTGGTGGAGGCCGTCGGGACGACCGAGGCCCCCGCGACCCCGAAGACTCCCGAAATCACCTTCGGCGACCTGGGGTTGCCCGAAGGCATCGTCCGCAAGCTCACCCAGAACGGCGTCGTCGCGCCCTTCCCGATCCAGACCGCGACCATCCCGGACGCCCTGGCCGGCAAGGACATCCTGGGCCGCGGCCGTACCGGCTCCGGCAAGACCCTCGCGTTCGGTCTGCCGCTGCTGGCGACCCTCTCCGAGGGCCACACCGAGAAGAAGAAGCCCCGCGGCGTCATCCTGACCCCGACCCGCGAGCTGGCGATGCAGGTCGCCGACGCCCTCCAGCCGTACGGCGACGTGCTCGGCCTGAAGATGAAGGTCGTCTGCGGCGGTACGTCCATGGGCAACCAGATCTACGCGCTGGAGCGCGGTGTCGACGTCCTCGTCGCCACCCCGGGCCGGCTGCGCGACATCATCAACCGCGGCGCGTGCTCGCTGGAGAACGTCCAGATCGCGATCCTCGACGAGGCCGACCAGATGTCCGACCTGGGCTTCCTGCCCGAGGTCACCGAGCTGCTCGACCTGGTGCCGGCCGGCGGCCAGCGCATGCTCTTCTCCGCCACGATGGAGAACGAGATCAGCACGCTGGTCAAGCGCTACCTGAAGAACCCCGTGCACCACGAGGTCGACAGCGCGCAGGGCAACGTCACGACCATGAGCCACCACGTGCTCGTCGTGAAGCCCAAGGACAAGGCGCCGGTCACGGCCGCCATCGCGGCGCGCAAGGGCCGCACGATCATCTTCGTCCGTACGCAGCTGGGCGCCGACCGTATCGCCGAGCAGCTCCGTGACTCGGGTGTGAAGGCGGACGCGCTGCACGGCGGTATGACGCAGGGCGCTCGTACCCGGACGCTGGCGGACTTCAAGGAGGGTCACGTCAACGCGCTCGTCGCGACCGACGTGGCCGCCCGCGGTATCCACGTCGACGGCATCGACCTGGTCCTGAACGTGGACCCGGCCGGTGACCACAAGGACTACCTGCACCGTTCGGGCCGTACGGCGCGCGCCGGAAAGTCCGGCGTCGTCGTCTCGCTGGCCCTGCCGCACCAGCGCCGCCAGATCTTCCGGCTGATGGAGGACGCGGGCGTCGACGCCGCGCGTCACATGGTCGCCGGTGCCGGCGCGTTCGAGCCGGAGGTCGCCGAGATCACCGGCGCCCGTTCGCTGACCGAGGTGCAGGCCGACTCCGCGAACAACTCCGCCAAGCAGGCGGAGCGCGAGGTCGCCGACCTGACCAAGGAACTGGAGCGCCTCCAGCGCCGGGCCGGCGAGCTGCGCGAAGAGGCCGACCGCCTCGTCGCGCGTGCGGCGCGCGAGCGTGGGGACGACCCGGAGGCGGCGGTGGCGGAGGTCGCGGCCGAGGCCGCGGCGGCCATCGAGGCAGCGGCGGCAGCCCCGTCCGTACCGGCGCAGGCGCCGCGCGACGAGCGTGGCAACTACGGCCGCCGGGACGACCGCGGTGAGCGCAGCGGCCGTGGTGGCGCGAAGGGCTATACCCCGCGCGACGGCGGCAGCGGTGACCGTGGCGGCTTCCAGCGCCGCGACGACCGCGGTGGCGACCGCCGGGACGACCGTGGTGGCGAGCGGGGCGGCTTCAACCGCGACCGCCGTGACGACCGTGGCGGCAGTGGTGACCGTGGTGGTTTCCAGCGCCGTGACGACCGGCCCGCCGGTGGCGGTTTCCAGCGTCGTGACGACCGTCCGGCCGGTGGCGGCTTCCGCCGCGACGACCGGAAGGAAGGCGGCTTCAACCGCGACCGCCGCGACGACCGCCCCGCGAGCGGCGACCGCCGCGAGGGTGCGCGCCCGTTCCAGAGCCGCGAGCACCGTCCCACCGGTGACCGCCCGTTCAACCGCGACCGCCGCGACGACCGCCCCGCGGGCGGCTTCCGCTCCGGCGGCCACGACCGCCCCTCGGGCCGCCGCGACGACCACCGCGGAGGCACGACCGGCACGGGCACGAGCACGGGCTCGTTCGGCCGCCGCGACGACAAGCCGCGCTGGAAGCGCAACGGCTGACCGTCCGACTCCCCGGACTCCCGAGTCCACGCGCGACGGGGCCCGTACCGCACCGACCAGGCTGCGGTACGGGCCCCGCCCCGTACCCCTGACCCGGCGCCCACCCCCCTACCGGGGGGATACCCGATCGGCTCGCCGTCCCGGGCGGGCTATGCTCGTGGATGCCTCGTCAAGGGCCGTTAGCTCAATTGGCAGAGCAGCGGACTTTTAATCCGTTGGTTGTGGGTTCGAGTCCCACACGGCCTACCACTCAGGCCCAGGTCAGGAAGGTTCTGGCCGGGGCCTGTTGTCACTTCCGGAGCCCTTTTCGGGCACTTGCTCCAGCGAGGCTCCATCGAAGTGCAAACGATCACGACACGTAGAAGCCCCGCCCACCGGATGCGCTCAGTAGGCGGGGCCGTTTCGATCAGCGGGCGACGGTGTACGGCTTCAGGGTCGCCGGGTCGACGAACACCACGAACGGGTCCCCGTACACCCGGTCCCCCTTGAGGCCGGGGCGCTTCTTCTGGGGGCCGGCCTTCACCTTCTCCGCCC
This sequence comes from Streptomyces panacea, assembly GCF_040560175.1. Classification (NCBI taxonomy): domain Bacteria; kingdom Bacillati; phylum Actinomycetota; class Actinomycetes; order Kitasatosporales; family Streptomycetaceae; genus Streptomyces; species Streptomyces panacea. Next base: position 12,260 of record NZ_JARJHW010000174.1, on the reverse strand, counting down.
GGTACCGGGCCACTGCGTCCGTGTACCTCGGGTCTGCCCACTCCATCGGATCACCTCTCTCGGTTCCCCAACGACGGTACGGACGCCGGGCAACGAGGTCTGCGGAAACGTCAGTTCGGGCCGCTCGGACCGTCACCGTCAGGGTCGCCGGTGCAGGAGCCCTCGGGGCCGCCCGGTCGGTGCTGGCACGAGGCGGCCACGGGGACGCTGGTGTCGCTCGGGCCGACCCACAGCTTCGGATCGGGGACGTATCCGGCGTCCTCCATCGCGGCCTGCGTGCGGAGAAGGACGTTCGGGTCGTGGCGGGTGGGATCCGGGGCCTCGGGAACGTGGTGTACGAAATGGCCGATGCGCTCGGCGAGCCGCGCTTTGACGCGCGTGTGGAGGATCAGCGCGTGCCAGCCCTCGTCAACCACGCGGGACGGAGTCAGCGGGCCGCGGGCGTAGGCGGCACAGGTCGCCTCGAACTTCAGCGCCTCAACGACGATCGCTTCGGCGGTATCCCGGTCCATACCGGGATTGTTGGTCTGGACGGTGGCGGTGACGGCCGCGAGTTCGTCGGCGGTCAGCAGGTCGCGGGCATCCTGTGTGACGGGTGCCTCAAAGGCGATACTCAAGAGGGTCTCTCCTCTGTAATGGGTGGATGGGACACCGCCCTGGCCGGGGTTCCTGGCTGGAGTTGTCGGCCGGGGCAGTCATCCCCTCGCCCGCTGGAGCTCCCCAGCGACAGCGGGCGAGGGAGTCAGTGGTCCGGGCCGTCGCCCTCGGGTGCCGGGCCGAGGGTGAACCAGTCGGGCCGGGCCGGGTAGTCGTGCGTCAGGTCCTCGGGGCGGATCGGGGTGCCGCGGTACAGGAGCGTCACGCCGTGCTCGGGGCAGTGGGCGCCGCGCGAGTCCTCGATGGGGAACTCGTGGCCACCTTTCACGCAGCACGTCATCCGCTCGCCGCTTCCGCCATGTTCCGTGCGGCGATGGTGTCCCCGGCGGTCACGCGCGCGGCGACGCCGGCCGACCTGGTCTCGCGCAGCCGGGCCTTGAGCGCGCCGACGTCCTGGCAGTCGGTGCCGCGGCGCCGACAGGCGTAGCAGTCCGAGACGTGTGCCATGAACGCCTTGTGCGCGGCCGTGCGGGCGGCGTCCAAGTCGGCCTGGACGCTTGCCGCTCGCGCGGCCTGCGACGGACTGACGGTGGCGCCCTCGACGGGCGGGTGTTGTGTCACGGTCGGCTCCCTGAGGGTGGGAGCGGCGCCGGAAGGCTCTGGCGGAATTGTTCGGCGCCGCACGATGTCGACCACGCTAGGTATCCGCGCGATCACACTCCAGGGTCGTGCGGTACCACTCAGGGAACCCGGTGGGACGTCGTGTCCTACCCGGCAAGACCGAGTCGGGCGGCCAAGCCCAGTAGCTCGGTGTCCGCGCGGGAGGCTCGTCCCCTCAGCTCCTCCACCAGGCGCCGTGAGGTGGAGTGGTACCGCATCCACTCCGGGGCGTCGGCCTCGGCCAGCAGCAACGCCCGGCCCGCTGAACGGTCCTTGCCGAGGTCGCTGTAGGCGAGCGCCCGATCAACCTGAAAGCGGGCGCGCCAAGTCGGCGGCAGGGAGCCGAGGTTGGGGATGGTGCGCGCGGCGACGATCGCCTCGTCGCTCCTCTCCATCTCCACCAGGAAGTTGACGCCTGCGATACCGGCGTTCGTCGGCCCGAAGGGGGTCGCGTAGACGAGACGGTCCTCACCCATGCTCTCGGCCGCACCCTTCGCCATCCGCAACAGGTCTGTCACCGCGTCATGCTTCTCCTGCCGTACGGCGGCTGTCGCTGCGCGGAGCAGGAGGATTCCCCACAAGGCCAGGTCCTGCGGAGAGGACCGGAAACCGGGCTCGATCTTCTCGGCGTGGGCCAGGGCGACGCGCTCGGCGTCGGCAAGCCGGCCCTGCCTGGTGAACACCCACGCCAGGGTGGATGCGGCCATCGTCTCGAGGCACGGGTCGTCGCCCTCGCGGATCGCCGTCAGGGAACGCTCCATCGCTGTGAACGCGGCATCTTCCTTGCCGAGTCCGGCGAGCGTCGTCGCGGCAACCTGATAGGCCACGGCGAGGACGGAGTTGGCCGCTGCCCGGTCGTCGCCCGTCGAGGCGTGCACGGCCGCGCGGGCGTCACGGATGAGCTGCGGGAGCAGGATGCCGATCTCGCCCATGCGGCCTTCCTTGCGGATGTTCTCCGTTGACCGCAAAGAGGCGCGTAGTTCGTCGATGGTGGGCGGGTCCTCGGGGTCCGCGTCGCCTCCGAGGAGATCAGCGACCGGTGAGACGGCCTCCCGCAGCGCGAGGACGGATGGGAGCCTGTCCTCCCGGTCGTCGTGCACCTCGAACGTCGTGGGCTGCCCAACGAGGTAGCTGGGCTCGGTGTCCAGGGCGCTCGCGAGGGCGTTGATGCTGGAGAGCCGGGGCGAGTTCCTGCGGCCCTGCTCCAGTTTCCGGATGACGTCGACCGAGAGCCCGGCGCGCTCGGCCAGTTGCTCTTGGGTCAGCTTCCGTCGTAGCCGCAGTTCCGCCAGGCGGTCGCCCATGCCGGATCCGTGCATTGAAGTCACAGCTACCCCCGCCGGAGAGTGAGGCATCCACGGTACTGCCGAGCACGACGAAGCGCCCCGCCCTCCCGGAGGAGAGCGGGGCGTCGTGCAACGACATGTGTGACGCACCGCGTCACGGATACCGGCGGTGGAGCGGGTCGCCTACCGGACGGACCCGGTGGGCCCGTCCGGTCAGAGCACTAGCCGCGGGTGGGGACGTAGTCGAAGTTCGGCGTCAGCGTCCCGAACAGGCTGCCGACGCGCGGGGACTCGCCGCCCGTCACCGACGTGAACAGGTCGGCGGCCTCCTGCGTCAGGTAGAAGGGGGCCTGCTTGATGCGGAAGCCGGTGAAGCTGGGGCGGGCCCCGGCCATTACCTCGGTGTAGGTGGACTCGGCGATCGAGACCTCCTCGGAGAGCCGCTTCCCGTCGACCGATACGCCCGCCGAGTAGGCCGGGGTCGGCATCACGCGGATGAAGGTGGACTGGAGCGTGATGGTCTTGCCGGAGGCCTTGTGGTGGAAGCGCAGCCCGCCGGGGTAGAAGATCCGGCCCTTCGAGTCGAGACCGTCGCCGGCCGTCGATCCGATCGGCATGGAGAAGCCGCGGCCGTCCACGTCCATCCGGAACGGGCTGATGGCTTCGAGGGTGATGCCTTCGCGCAGCATCCACGCGAGCGCTTCGTCCCCGAGGGCCACCTGCGCGTCTCCCCACGGGGAGATGTAGGCGCCTGGGAAGGGCTCGGCGACAGCGGCCGTGGGGGCGGCCGACGACTGCCGCGGGGCGGAGGCCCCGGCGGCGGTCATGCCGAGCGGCACGGTGAGTGCGGCCACTGCGGCAAGGACGGTGAGACGACGGAGTGCGCGCATAGGTATGAGCTCTTTCTCGACCGATGACGTGGAGCGCGCTCTGGATTCAGGGCGCGTAGGACCCAACAGAGCTGCGCATCATCGGAGTTCGTCCGCGATCGACGTGGCGGACTGAGGCGCATCTTTAGTCAGGTATGCCCATTGATGCATATAAGTGCACGACTTGTGTGTGAATGGAATCGTTCATTAGCCCGAAAGGCGGAAAGATCGGCACGATTCGGTGAGGGGGGGCGGCTTTGGTCATTCGAAGATCAACAGCGCCTCACTCTGAGGGAACTCCCCCACACAGCACTGGAGAACGTCATGCCCGAAATGGCAAGCACTCCTGCAATCAACCGATCCGCCGGTCGGCGCCCGGGACTCCCGGACCGAGGGCCCGGCCCCACCCGCCGCAAGCTCCGCGCGCTCGCCGCGGCCACTGTCGCCCTGACCGCCGCGTCGGTGGCGGGCCCGCTCACCGGTGTCGGTGAGGCGGGCGGTCACGTTGACGCGCCCTCCTCGCTGCGGGACACCGCGACGGACATCACAGACGTCTACGCCTTCACCAGCCCCGAGGACACCGGCACGGTCACCCTCATCGCGAACGTACGGCCCTTCCAGGTGCCGGGGACGGCGGCCAACGCGCTGGTGGACCACCCGTTCGCGACGGGGGCACGGTACGAGATCCATACGGACGCCGACGGGGACGGAGCGCCCGACGCGACCTACCGCTGGACCTTCCGCAACGAGGACCGCCGTCCGTTCGGGACGGGTCCGAAGGTCGGTCCGCTGCCCGTGACTTCCCTGGACGACCGGTCGCTGGGTGTCCGGCAGATGTACACCCTGGAGAAGGTCACCGCGGACGGCACCGTCACGACGCTGCTGCGCGACGCCATCGCCGCACCCACCCATACGGGACGCACCCTGATGCCGAACTACGGCAGGCTGCGCGCCCAGGCGATCCGGGAGCTGCCGGGCGGTGGCCGTACGGTCGCCACGCAGGCGGCGGAATCGTTCAAGGCGGACACCCAGGTCTTCGGCCTGTTCGTCGCCGGGACCTCGGGGCCGGTGCCCGGCTGGCTGCCCGACGCCCAGCCGCTGTCCGCCCTCAACGTGAACAGCCTGGTGCTCCAGGTGCCCAAGAGTGAGGTGGCGCTGGCCGGTGACGCGCGGCGCAATCCGGTCGTCGGCGTCTGGTCGTCCGTCTCGCGCCAGGGCGCGGACCTCGGTCGGAGCCTGGCCGGGCAGGCCCCCGCCTTCCGGCAGGTCTCGCGGAACGGCACCCCGCACGTCGCCTTCGCCGTCCACGGATCGACCGTCGGCCTCGCGAAGCCGGGCGGGCCGGAGGACCGCTTCCAGGCACGCGCCCCGAAGGACGACCACCTGGACGCCGACTTTCTGGCGGCGACGCTCGATCCCGTACCGCCGGGGCGCATCGAGCGTGCCCAGGGCCGTAAGGCTCCGGCGACCCCGCGTCGAGACATCCAGGCCCTGCTCATGAAGGGCATCGGGAAGTCCAACGGATCGTTGTTCGGCTTCGACCTCAACACCCACACCATGAACGCCGACGCCGATCCGTCGCGTGTCGTGCTCGCCGAACAGCTGCGGCTCAACCTCACCACCCCGGTCACCGCGGACCCGAAGGCCCACGGCGTGCTCGACGGCGACCTCCAGGGCTTCCCCAACGGGCGCCGCCTCAACGACAACATCGACGGGCCGCTGATCAGGATGCTGGAGGGCGAGCCCGCCGGGGCGTCCGCGCGGGATCTGCTGCCCGATCCCGTCGTGCGCCTCGAACCGGCCGACGCGCAGACCACGTTCCCCTACCTCAACCTCCCGCACGCGGGCCCGTGAGGCGTCTGATCACCGCGGCGGGCGGAGCGGCGGCCGTGGCGGGCTGTGTGGCGGGACTCCTGTATCTGGGGCCCGCCACCGAGAGCCCGGCGGCCACCGCCCCGGCCGCCGTCGCTCCTGCCGGGGGCGCGCCCGCCATGGGTGCTCCCTCGGCGGGCGGGCTCGACACCGCCAGGAAGCGTACGGAGGCGTACCCGCGGGATCCGGTGGGCTGGGCCTCGCTCGCCCGCGCCGAGATCGACCGGGCCAGGACCACTCTGGACGCGGCCCGGCTGGAGGCCGCCGACCGCGCGCTGCGCCGCTCCCTGGCCCTGGACGGCACCCGCAACTACGCCGCCGTCGTCGGCCGGGGTCAGCTCGCCAACGCCCGGCATCTCTTCGCGCAGGGCCGGGAACACGGTCTGCGCGCCACCCGTATGGCACCGGACCGGCCCGACGGGTACGCCGTCCTGGCCGACGCGGAGATCCAGCTCGGCCACTACCCGGCGGCGCGCGCCGCCGCGCAACGGCTGCTCGACCTGGCGCCCGGCTCGGCGGCGTACGCCAGAGCGGCCTACGACCTGGAGACGAACGATAGGCCGGCCGATGCCGCCATCGCCCTGGAGCGGGCCGTGGACAGCGCGTCGACGACCGACGAACGCGCCTTCGCGCAGACGCGGCTCGGCGACCTGGCCTGGTCGCGGGGGGACCTCGACCGGGCGGCGACGTACTACCGGTACGCCCTGGACACCGAACCGGAGTACCCGTACGCGGTCGCGGGGACGGCCAGGGTGCTCGCGGCGCGGGGTGAGCCGGACAAGGCGCTCGACGCGTACGAAGGGCTGGCGGAACGGACTCCGCTGCCGCAGTTCCTGCTGGAAGCGGTCGAGCTGCGAGCCTCGATGGACGGGGCGGGTGGTTCCCGGCCGGGTGGTTCGGGGCCCGGTGATTCCAGGACGGGCGGAGCCGAGGCCGCGCTGGCCGCCCAGGTGCGGCTGCTGCGCGCGGACGGCGGCCCCGTCGACCCCCAACTGGCGCTGTTCGCCGCCGACCACGGCGACCCGGCAGCCGCGGTGGAGCTGATGCGCGGGGAGTGGGCTCGCACCCGCGGTGTGATCACGGCCGACGCCCTGGCCTGGGCGCTGCACCGGGACGGGCGGAGCCGCGAGGCCCTGGAGTACGCACGGCGGGCGGCGGCGACCGGCTGGGACAACGCGCTGTTCCGCTACCACCGAGGTGCGATCGAACAGTCCCTCGGCCTGCCCGGGGCCCGTCGCCACGTGCGCGAGGCGCTGGAGACGAACCCGTACTTCTCTCCCTACCATGCCGTGCTGGCACGGGAGTTGACCCGGAAATGAGGCACGGCCGTGCTGACCACGTCGGCGGCCGCGGTTCAACTGCCGTACGGGAAGCCGCCGCTGCCGCCACCGGCGAGGGCGAGGACCCAGTAGGGGCCGGGAGTGCCGAGGGAGAGCGCGGCGGTGGAGACCAGCGCGAGCCAGGCGCCGAGGCCGTAGTGCAGCACGTTGCGGCGTGCGGCGCCGCGGCGCATCTGCTGCTCGGCGAACGCGACCCCGGTCGCGTCCATCCTCAGCAGCACCTGCCCCGCGGCCGGGGTGGGAAGGGCGCGCGTCCGGACCTGTAGCCCGCTCGGTTCCACCGGACCGGGGAGGACGATCTCGGTGACGCCACTGGTGACGGTGCTGCTCATGGTGGGTTCCTGTCCGCTCAACCTTGCTTACGAGCGTAAGGCTGCGGCCGTTAGTCGAGTGACCGCAAGAGGGGGTCGCCCGTAAGTTTCGCGCTGTAAGGTAACGGCATGGGAGAGGACAGATCAGCGACACAGGCCCGCGTCCGTAACCGTCGTGGAGAGGGTGCCCGGCTGCGCGAGGAGATCGTGGCGGCGGCGGTCGGCCTTCTTGAGGAGACCGGCGACGAAAGCGCCATCACGCTGCGCTCCGTCGCGCGTCGTGTCGGGATCGCCGCCCCTTCGATCTACCGCCACTTCCCGGACCAGCCCGCCATCATGCTGGCCGTGGTGCGCGACGCCTTCACGGATCTGGATGAACTGCTGCGCACCGCGATGGACGCCGCGGGTGACGAACCCCGTGCGCGACTGATGGCCTTGTGCCACGGCTATCTGGATTTCGCGGCAGCCCGTCCCGGCCGCTACCGGATCATGTTCGGGGGGCTCTGGAACCCTGATACGAACGCCAGTTCCGTGACCGAGGAGGATGTCGCCACGCTCGGCCAGGTGAGCATGCGGCGGCTCGCCGAGGCCCTTGAGGAGTGCGTCGCCGCCGGCGTCGCGACCAGCACCGACCTGCCCGCCGACGCGGTCGCGCTGTGGATCGGTCTGCACGGCCTCGCCCACCAGCGAGCGGTTTCCCCCGCGTTCCGCTGGCCGCCGGACATCGCCGAACGTGTCATCACCGCGCTCGCGCACTTCACGGACGGGGCGGGCGCCAGCGGCACGTGACCCCGGCGGCGCCCGGTGCGGCACCCTCCCGCCCACGCGGCGCCGCCCGCCACGCGCCCGGGTCGGCAGATCCGCGGGGGTGACGGGCGGTGCCCCGTGGGCGGGAGCCCCGGGGTGGTCGCCGGGGTCAGTGGCAGTCGTCGCGCGTCTCGGCGGTGTCCTTCAGGCGGTGCATCCAGTCCTTGAGGCCCGCGTCGAGGCTGCTCTGGCTGCCCGGGATGTCGGCTTCGACGGGGGCGCCCGCCCAGGACTCCTCGGTGGTGGCGAGCACGCCGCCCCTGACCGGCTCGAAGGTGAACAGGTGAACGCCGTCGATGCCGTTCACGGGTCCGCCCCACGCGGTGCAGCGCAGGGACTTGACCGTCTTGACCGTCGACGTGACCCGCATGTTCTGCGGGGACCAGGTGAAAACCGACCCCGGCCGCAGCGGGCCCGGCGTCTTCTTCTGCGCCGGGGTGATCTCCGGTATCCAGGAGGACCAGTTGTCGATGTCCGTGTGCAGTCGCCAGACGGTCTTCAGCGGCGCCTTGATGAGAACGCTGGACGTGCTGATCACGGGCGCGTCCTTGTCGACGGTCACGCCCCGGCATTCCTGGTACCCGCGGGTGCTCGACTCCGCCGCGTCCGCCACCGCCGCCGGCTGGACGGCCAGGGTCACCGTCGCGCCGAGGGTGGCGACGGCCATGGCTTTCCAGGGCTTACGTCGTGTGGTGATCACGAGTTCCTTCTCTCACGTGTCCTGCGCTGATGGGGCGTCACCGACCGGCGCACACCGAGGTTCGATGCGTGTGCTTACGGCCGCAAGGCTACGAGTGTAACCATAGCGTGGCGCGGTCCAGTGCTGCCGGTCGCCTCGGGCGGTCCCGCTTGCCGCGCGGGACCTCCCTGCGTGCGGTTCCTGAAGGCGGCCGGGTGTCCGGGTGTCCGGAAGGCGCGTGGGGTCGGCATTCTCGATCGCGGTCCGCCGCCCCGGCCGGAGGGCTTCGCCCAGCCCGTCCGCTGGCCGTCCGGTGGCCCTGAAACGGCCCCTGGTCAACCGGCAGATGAACACCTGCCAAGTCGGCGGGGACAGGGCCCCCGCGTGGGTCCGTGGGCCCTGCGTATGGGCCCTGACCTGTACTTACTCTGCTGCCGTTCGGGGGCATGACGGCGTGGGGCGGGAGAACAGGTGTCTGACGGGCGGCAGCGCGACAGAGGGTGGAACGGCCGAAGGTGGAAGGACAGAAGGTGGCGTGACCGAGGGCAGAGCGGGGCCGAGTACGCCGCGATGTTCGGGGTCGTGGCCGCGATCATCGCCGCGATCGTCGGTCTGAGCCTGCCCGCCGAGGAGGCGACCGGGCTCAAGAGCGCGGTGTGCCGGGTGCTGCACCCGACGAGCGGGGACGAGGCCTGTGCCACCGGCGACTTCGCGGACGGTGGAGACGGGGGAGAGGGCGGCGGAGGCGGTGGCGAGGGCGGGGACCCCTTCGTACCCAACGGCGACCCGTTCGAGCCCACCAGGTGTCTGCTGTCGCAGGAGCAGACCAAGACCACCGTCGTCGTCCAGATCTTCTTCATCAAGATCAGCAGCTCGGAGACGGTCAAGCTTCAGCAGTGGTCCGACGGCACCGTCACCCTGGAGCGGATCACCGAAGTGGGCGGCGGGGTCACGGCCAGCATCTCCGCGGGCATTCGCGGCCTTGAGGACTGGGGCGGCAGCGCCAAGCTGAGCGGTACGTATCTGGCGGGCAGCGGCAGCGGCGGGCAGTGGCTCTTCTCCGGGAACAAGACCGGCGACCCGCAGAAGGACCTGGAGCTGAACCTGGAGGACGCCAAGCAGTTCACCGAGTACCTGAAGGCCCAGGACAAGTGCAACTCCCGCCCGGCCGGGCCCCGTTCCTCCGAACTGGGCATGATCTGCGGCTACCACGCAGGCAAGAAGAAGCCCGACCTGCCGCCGGAGAAGGCACCGGACGTCGACATCACCAAGACCTCCATCGAGGCCTCCGGCAACGTGAACTTCGGCGGAAAGTTCAAGGGCAACGGCAAGGGCGGCAAGGACTCCGGCGACGGCCCCAAGGATCTCGGGAAGATATCCGGCGAGCTGGCCAACGGCACGATGACCGAGGACGTCGTCGTCATGCGTGCGCACAGCGGACCGAACGCCGGGAAGATCACCTTCGTCTACACCTTCACCGTCAAGGGGGCGGGCGGTGTCGGCGGGGTCGCGATCGGCGAGCGGATGCAGCAGGTGGCGGTCACCTACGACGCGGCGACCTACGACCAGGAGAAGGCGGACGGCAAGGCGCACCGCCCGGAGAAGCTGGTGATCACCACCAGCGAGGAGGCCGGAGGTGGCGGCGGCGTCAAGGTCGAGGGCGGCGCCAACGCCGGTCCGGTGACGATCGATGTCGGCGGCGGTGGCGGATCCACCCAGTCGGAGATCCATACCGAGACGGCCGAACTCATCCTCGACAACGACACCGACAGCGTCCTCGTCGAGGACTGGCTGCGCGGAAACGGCGACCAGCCCGCGAAGAACCCGCTGCCCTCCCCGACCGACGCGGCCAAGGTGCCGGGCCCCGACGCGAGCCCGCTCGAACGGCTCCTGCACGAGAAGGGGAAGCTCAGCAGGCTCGACTACAAGGCCAACACCGACTGGTGGAACGCCTCACTGGGCATCGGATTCGGCATCTCCGCCGGGCAGTTCACCCTTGGGTTCAAGCTCTTCGGGATCGACATCACCCATGAGGAGAAGACGCAGACGATCACCGGGAATCCCACCTACGCCACCGGGCCCAAGAGCGGCGGCGCCCGCCCGTGGGTGGAGTGGAAGAACTGCAGCAAGATCAAGCCCATCCCGACCTGAGGCGCTCGGCCGCTCGGGCGGTGAGGCCCCGCTCGGGCGGTGAGGCCCCGCTCGGGCGGTGAGGCCCCGCTCGGGCGGTCGCTCGGTCGGGCCGCCGGTCGGTCGGCCGCGTGTGTCGGCCGCAGGTGTCGGCCGCGGGGGGTTGTTCTCCGCGGCCGGCCTCATCGGCCTCGCAGCTCGGACACGTCCTCGTCGCTGAGTACGAGGTCGCCCGCCGCGAGGTTCTCCTCCAGATGGTCGAGAGAGCCGGTGCCCGGAATCGCCAGGGTCGACGGCGACATGGCCAGCAGGGCGGCGAGCGCGACCTGCGCCGTGGTCGCGTTCAGGCGGGCCGCGACCTTGCCGAGCCGTTCGGTGTCGAGCGGGGTGCCGCCACCGCCGAGCGGGAAGTACGGCACGTACGCGATCCCCGCTGCCTCGCACTCCGCGAGCAGCCCCATGTCATCGGCGTACCGGTTCTGCACCGCCGTGACGGGCGCGATCTCGCGGGCCTCCGCGAACTGGGCGGCGTCGACATTGCTGACGCCCAGATGCCGGATCAGCCCCTCCGCGCGGAGCCGGGCCAGTTCCGCGAACCGTTCCGCGATCGACTCCCCGCCCGGCCCGGTCATTCCGCCCACCCGCAGATAGACCAGGTCGAGCCGGTCGAGCCCGAGGGCACGCAGATCCGCCTCGACCAGGCCGCGCAGCTGATCAGGCGTCGCCTGCCCGCTCGGCCTGCCGTTCGGGCCGGGCAGCGGGCCGACCTTCGTCGCGATCACCAGGCCGGCGGGGTAGGGGGTCAGCGCCGTACGGATCTGCTCGTTGGCCCGTACGGCTCCTCCGCCGTAGAAGCCGGCCGTGTCGATGTGGTTCACGCCCAGCTCCACGGCCCGCCGGAGCACCGCGATCCCGGTCTCGGGAGCGCGCGTCGGGCCGTCGAAGGTGCCCGTGGCCAGGCGCATCGCGCCGAAGCCGAGCCGGTCGATGGTCAGGTCTCCGCCGAGGGAGAGAGTCTTGATCGTCATGAGGCCCATGGTGCGCGGGGTCGCGACGCCCGGCGAGCCGGTGGCAGCTTGGTGCCAGACTGAACGAATGCGGAACGAACACGTGTTTTCGGTACGAGGGGACGCGGAGCTGGTCGCGCGGGCCGGGCATCTCTTCGAATCCGCGGAGAGCGAGTTCGTCTGCGCCGCGCGGGACCTCAGGACGTGGTCGCAACCGGCGGCGAGGCAGGCGGTCCGGGCCCGGATGAGCGGGTCGTACGCCCCCGGCTTCACGACCCGCAAACTGCTCAGCCCGGTCGCCCTCGCCGACGAAGAGGCGCGTGCGCACCTGCGGCAGGTGCGGGGCGCGGGGGCGCTCGTACGGATCAGCGGCTCGCGCCTGCCGCACGAGACGATCCTGATCGACCGCCGGGTGATGATCCTGGCCGGCCGGGAGACCCCCGCCGGCCGCGAGTACACGGTGACGACGTCCCAGACCCTGGTCGACGGCGTCCACTCGATGTTCCGCGCACTCTGGGACACGGCCGCCGACCTCGACACCTACCTGCGCGGCGACGTCCCCCACCTCGACGCGCGGTCCCGCGCGATCCTCGCCGAGCTGGCATCGGGCCGCACGGACACGTCGGCGGCGAAGCGCCTGGGCGTCTCACTGCGCACGTACCGCCGCCGGGTGGCGTCCTTGCTGACCGACCTGGAGTCGGA
>NZ_JARJHW010000173.1:0-16175 GCF_040560175.1 Streptomyces panacea | reverse complement strand
AAGAGACAGCCCTACGCCTTCGGGCTGCCCCGCCGGCCGGCGCGGAGCAGATTCGCGAGCGTGTCGATGCGGTTGGTGGTGATCGAGTCGACCCCCGAACCGACCAGGCGTCGCATGCTCCGTCCGGTGTCGGCCGTCCAGGCGGAGACCAGCAGCCCGTCGCGGTGGACGCGCTCCGTCAGCTCCCGACTCACCAGACCGAAGCGGTAGTTGAGCCAGCGGGGCCGTACCGCTTCCAGCAGTGTGGGGCGCGGCGGGGCCAACGACTGCCACGTCATGGCGATTTCGGCGCCCGGGTCCGCGGCGCGGACGGCGAGCATCGCCTCGGCGCCCGCGCAGTAGTACACCCGCTCCGCCGCGCCGCATTCGCGCACCGTCCCGACCACCGCGCGCACCGACTCCGACGTGGCGCCCGGCAGATCGACCATGAGGCGCGCGTCCGCCACCGGCCCCGGCGCCAGCAGCACCTCCTGGAGCGTCGGCACACCGCCCCGTGTCAAGGCGCTCAGCTCCTCGTGGGTGACCTCCACGATCGGCCGGTCATGTCCCCAGAGCCGTTCCAACGACGAGTCGTGAAGCAGGACGGGCACCCCGTCGCGCGTGACACGTACGTCGATCTCCACGGCGTCGGCGCCCCGTTCCAAGGCGGAGCGCACCGAGGGGAGGGTGTTCTCACGAACGCGGTACGGATCGCCTCGGTGCCCGACGGCCACGACGGCACGCAGCAGCGCGTCGCCAGGTCGCCCCGCCCCCCTGCCGGCACCATCGCTGCCACGGGCGCCGCCGCCCGCACCGGCGTCCGCACCACCGACGGCGCCCCGCGCGGCCCTCACTTGGCGAGCCACTGCGCCGTGTACGTCTCGATCTCGGCGTTCAGCCGGTCCTTGCCCGCCCGGTCGAGGAACGCCGCCTCGACGGCGCCCTTCGCGAGCCCCGCCACCCCCCGCTCGTCCAACTCCAGAAGCCGCGCCGCGACCGCGTACTCGTTGTTGAGGTCGGTGCCGAACATGGGCGGGTCGTCGCTGTTGACCGTCACGAGCACGCCCGCGGACACGAGCGTCCTGATCGGGTGCAGCTCGATGTCGGTGACCGCTCGCGTGGCGATGTTGGAGGTGGGGCAGACCTCCAGGGGGATGCGGTTCTCGGCCAGATACGCCATCAACTCCGCGTCCTGGGCGGAGCTGATGCCGTGTCCGATCCGTTCGGCGCGCAGGTGCTTCAGCGCGTCCCACACCGTGCCGGGCCCCGTCGTCTCGCCGGCGTGCGGCACGGAGTGCAGCCCTTCCGCGATGGCCCGGTCGAAGTGGGGCTTGAACTGCGGCCGCGGTACGCCGATCTCCGGGCCACCGAGACCGAAGGAGACCAGCCCCTCGGGACGGAGGTCGACGGCGAGCCGCAGTGTCTCGTCCGCGGCCTCCAGGCCGGCCTCGCCGGGAATGTCGAAACACCACCGCAGTACGACCCCGAACTCGGCCTCGGCCGACTTGCGGGCGTCCTCGATCGCCTCCATGAAGGCCACTTCGGGGATGCCTCGCCGGGTCGAGCTGAAGGGGGTGAGCGTCAGCTCGGCATAGCGGATGTTCTGCCGGGCCATGTCGCGTGCGATCTCGAACGTCAGCAGCCGGACGTCCTCAGGCGTGCGCAGCAGATCCACGACGGAGAGGTAGACGTCGATGAAGTGCGCGAAATCGGTGAAGACGAAGTAGTCGGCCAGCGCCTCGGGGTCCGTCGGCACCTTCGAGCCAGGGTGCCTGGCCGCCAGTTCGGACACGATACGGGGCGACGCCGACCCGACGTGATGGACATGCAGCTCGGCCTTGGGCAGCCCTGCGATGAAGGGATCAAGGTCGGTCATCGGGTCCTCCGCGTGCTGAGCGGCGGCGGAAAGGGTGTCGCCGTCCGCCGGGCAGGACGTCCCCCTGCCCAGGGCTTTACCGGACAGGGATCATCGTAGGCGGGGCGGAGGGCGCGCTCGGCAGAGGCCTTAGCATGACGGGATAACAATGGGGGAGGACCATGTCAGACAGCAGCGCGCGGCCACCGGGCGCCCACGAGCCGAACGACCCTTGGGCGCCGCCGGAGCGCGGCGTGCCCCTGGACAAGCCGGCGCAGGCGCCGGGGCCCGTCCAGCACCAGCCGCCGGTCCCGCCCGTTCACAGCCAGCCGACCGTCACGTCCATGCCCGGTATGGGGCCGGAGTCGGGCGCCATCGCCGGTGCCGGGCCGGCCTCCGGAGCCGTACCGCCACGGCCGATAGCCCCCGGGGGACCGGCCCCGACGACTTCCGGTCCGTACGGCTACCCCGGCGCGCCCACCGGCTCCCAGTACCCCGGCGCGTCCTATCCCGGATACCCGGGATACCCCGGCTACTCGGGATACGGCCAGGCCGGCTGGCAGCCCGGCCCGGCGAACGGCATGGGCGTCGCCGCGATGACGCTCGGCATTCTCTCGATCTGTCTGTTCTGCCTGTACGGCGTCGGCATCGTCCTGGGCGTCCTCGCCGTGATCTTCGGCGTCGTCGGACGGAAGCGCGCCGAACGGGGTGAGGCCACCAACAGCGGTCAGGCCCTCTCCGGGATCATCATGGGCACCATCGGGATCGTCATCGGCGCGGTCGCCATCGGTCTGCTCGTCTGGGGCATCACCGACGCGATCAACGACGACAACAACGACTACGACTACGACAGTGGCACCGACGACTACTCCGCCGTGCTTCTTGTGGACGCCAACCACTGAACCGGCGGGCGGTGCGCCGTCAGGGCGTCACCGCCCCCGCACGGAGCCGTTCACGCGCCTCCATGAGCGCGAAGCCCAGCAGATTGAGCCCGCGCCAGCGCGCGGGATCCCGTGCCCGCTCGTCGTCCGCGGCCAGTCCGATTCCCCATATCCGGTCCATCGGGCTGGCCTCGACGAGCACCCGGTCACCGGTGCCCAGCAGGTAGTCGCGCAGCCCGTCGTCCTGCCGGAACTTGTGGACGCTGCCTTCCACGACGATGCCGGACCGTTCGCGCTCCCATACGGTCTCGTCGAACCCCCGCACCAGCCGCCCGGCCTTCTTGGCCAACGCCGGACCTGGCGCGCTCAGAGCCTTCCGCTCGGCCTCCGCGTCGTCGAAGAGTCGGGCCTTGGCGGCCATCATCCAGTGCTCCGCCGTCGCGTAGTCGACTCCGTCGACCGTGAACGGTGACTGCCACCACTGGCTGAGACAACTCGCGCCGATGACCCCGTCCTGTCGCGGGGTGTGTCCCCAGAAGTGCAGATACTTGACCTTCACGCCGCGACTCGTACGGTCGATCAGCTCGGCAACCGTGATCATCCCCATGCACGTGAGTCTGCCAGCCGCCACTGACAGTCCGTATGCCGATGAAGGTGATCGTGCGACACATGGTCAACCGATTCCGTCGCGTAACCAAAAGGCAACAACGGAATCACTTGTTGGACGCCCATTGCTCTGTCAGTATCGGCACTCAATTCAAGCCAGAACGACACAGACGGCTTCGGATCAACTGCGGCGACAGCCGGAAACACGGAGGGCGCCATGGGCAACCGCTTCCCCGCGCGGGACCGGTTCGCGGACGGTGCGCAGTTCATCGACGGGCGGCTGCGTCCCGGCACATCTGGCCGTACGCACGCCGTGGTCGACCCGGCTACGGGCGACGAACTGCTCACGTACGAGATGGCGGGGGCGGCCGACGTCGACGCGGCAGTGGCCGCCGCGCTCGCCGCCTATCCGGGCTGGGCGGGCGCTACTCCGGGGGAGCGTTCCGACGCACTGCGCCGTTTCGCCGCCGTACTCGCCGAGCGGGCCACGGAATTCGCGGAGGCCGAGTCGCTCCAGTGCGGAAAGCCGATCAAGCTGTCCACGGAGTTCGACGTTCCGGGGACCATCGACAACGCCGCCTTCTTCGCCGGCGCCGCCCGTCATCTGGAGGGCGCGTCGGCGGGGGAGTACAGCGGCGACCACACCTCCTACCTACGACGCGAACCGATCGGCGTGGTCGGCTCCATCGCCCCCTGGAACTACCCGCTCCAGATGGCCGCCTGGAAAATCCTCCCGGCGGTCGCCGCGGGCAACACGATCGTGCTGAAGCCGTCCGAGCTGACGCCCTTCACCTCACTGATGTTCGCCCAGGCGGCACAGGAGGCGGGCATTCCCGACGGCGTGATCAACATCGTCAACGGCGCGGGCGCCGAAGCGGGCGAGCGCCTCGTCGGCCACCCCGATGTCGTCATGACCTCCTTCACCGGCTCCACCGCCGTCGGCAAGCGCGTCGCCGAGATCGCCACGGCCACCGTCAAGCGGCTGCATCTGGAACTCGGCGGCAAGGCCCCGTTCCTGGTCTTCGACGACGCGGACCTGGACGCCGCCGTACAGGGCGCCGTCGCGGGCTCGCTCATCAACACGGGGCAGGACTGCACGGCCGCCACCCGCGCCTACGTACAGCGTCCGCTCTACGACGCCTTCGTGAGCGCCGTCGCGGCGCTGATGGAGACGGTCCGCCTCGGCGACCCGTTCGCCCCGTCGACGGACATGGGGCCGCTGATCTCGCACGCCCACCGCGACCGGGTCGCCGGCATCGTCGACCGGGCACGCGGATACGCCCGCGTCGTCACCGGCGGCACCGCGCCGGACGGTGCCGGGCTCGCCGACGGCGCCTACTACCGCCCCACGCTCGTCGTGGACGCCGCCCAGGACAGCGAGATCGTCCAGTCGGAGATCTTCGGCCCCGTCCTGGTCGTGCTGCCCTTCGACTCCGACGACGAGGGCGTCCGCCTCGCCAACGACACCCCGTACGGCCTCGCGGCGTCCGTCTGGAGCCGCGACGTGTACCGCACGGGGCGCGCGACCCGCGAGATCAAGGCCGGCTGTGTGTGGGTGAACGACCACATCCCGATCATCAGCGAGATGCCGCACGGCGGCTACAAGTCCAGTGGTTACGGAAAAGACATGTCGGCGTACTCGTTCGAGGAGTACACCCAGGTCAAACATGTGATGTACGACAACACCGCGGTCGCCAGGAAGGACTGGCACCGCACAATTTTCGGGGACCGTCTCTAACTCTCTCCACCCTCTCCTCACCCGAAAGGGCACCGCCCATGGAGCTGTACGAGCCCGACCGTCTCTCCGCGGCCCAGATAGCCGCGACGCGTCGCAGCCTCAGTAACGGACGAGGCGCGCTCAGCCGCCGTTCGCTGCTGCGCGCCACCGGCGCCGGGGCGCTCACAATCGGCGGCGTGGCAGGCCTCGGCGCCTGCGGGATTCCGCCCGCGAAGGGGGAGAGCGGGGGCCCCGCGTCCACCGATCACTCGGCGAAGGAGAAGCGTGTCGTCTTCTCCAACTGGACCGAGTACATGGATGTCAGCGAGAACGAGAAGAGCTACCCCACCCTGGAGGCGTTCTCTAAGCGCACCGGGATTCAGGTGAAGTACACGGCGGACATCAACGACAACGTCGAGTTCTTCGGCAAGATCCAGCCGCAGCTCGCGGCCGGCCAGGACACGGGGCGCGACCTCATCTGCGTCACCGACTGGCTCGCCGCCCGCATCATCCGGCTCGGCTGGGCGCAGAAGCTCGATCCCGCCAACTTGCCCCACGCGTTCGCGAATCTGTCCCAGCAGTTCCGCTCGCCGGACTGGGATCCGGGGCGCGCCTACACATATCCGTGGACCGGTATCCCGTCCGTCATCGCCTACAACACGAAGGCGACGGGGGGCCGCAAGGTCGAGTCCGTCTCGCAGCTGCTCGACGATCCGGACCTCAAGGGGCGGGTGTCGTTCCTGTCCGAGATGCGCGACTCCATCGGCCTGACCCTGCTCGACATGGGCAAGGACCCGGCGTCGTTCTCCGACGACGACTTCGACGGCGCCGTCGCCCGTATACAGAAGGCCGTCGACAAGAAGCAGATTCGCCGCTTCACCGGCAACGACTACACGGCGGACCTCAGCAAGGGCGACATCGCGGCGTGCATCGCCTGGGCCGGCGACATCGTGCAGCTCCAGGCGGACAACCCGGACATCCAGTTCGCCATCCCGGAGGCCGGCTACATGATCTCCAGCGACAATCTGCTGGTCCCGGCGAAGGCGCGGCACAAGACCAACGCCGAGAAGCTCATCGACCACTACTACGAGCTTCCGGTCGCCGCGCAGCTCGCGGCGTACATCAACTACGTCTGTCCCGTCGAAGGCGTCCGTACGGAGCTCGCGAAGATCGACGAGACGATGGCGTCCAACCCGCTGATCCTCCCGGACGCGGCGATGGCCTCGCGGTCCCATGCCTTCCGCTCGCTGAGCGGCGAGGAGGAGACGGCGTACGAAGAGAAGTTCGCCAAGCTCATCGGCGCCTAGGCCGCCGGGCCCCACCGGGCCGTCGGCTCGCACGGCTGTCGGTCGCATGGCTGTCGGTTCGCATGTACCGGCTCGTACGGCCGCCGGTCGTACGCCCGCCGGCCGCAGGGGTCCAGAGGCCCCGTCCGCTCCGTTCCTCCCCTCCCAAGCCCCCGGGATCGTTATCCATGACTGAGACCGCATCCACCGACCGGGGCGGCGACGACGTCCGCCTCACCGGGATAAGCAAGTCGTACGGCTCCTTCCACGCCGTCAAACCCCTCGACCTCACCGTCCCCGAGGGCTCCTTCTTCGCCCTCCTCGGCGCCTCGGGCTGCGGCAAGACCACCACGCTGCGGATGATCGCCGGCCTGGAGGACCCGACCTCCGGATCGGTCTTCCTCGGTGAGAAGGACGTCACCGGGCTGCCGCCGCACAAGCGCCCCGTCAACACCGTCTTTCAGAGTTACGCGCTCTTCCCGCACCTCGACATCTACGAGAACGTCGCCTTCGGCCTGCGCCGTCGCGGCATCAAGTCGGTGAAGAAGCAGGTCGGCGACATGCTCGACCTCGTCCAGCTCGGCGACTTCGCGAAGCGCAAGCCGCACCAGCTCTCCGGCGGCCAGCAGCAGCGCGTCGCCGTGGCCCGTGCGCTCATCAACCATCCGAAGGTGCTGCTGCTCGACGAGCCCCTCGGCGCGCTCGACCTCAAGCTGCGCCGCCAGATGCAGCTGGAGCTCAAGCGCATCCAGACGGAGGTCGGCATCACCTTCGTCCATGTCACGCACGACCAGGAGGAGGCCATGACGATGGCCGACACGGTCGCCGTGATGAACGCGGGGCGGGTCGAGCAGCTGGGCGCGCCGGCGGAGCTGTACGAGAATCCGCAGACCACCTTCGTCGCCAACTTCCTCGGCACCTCCAACCTCATCGAGGCCGACGTCGCGGAGAAGACCGGCGACGAGGTGGTGGTGACGTCGGCGGGCGTGAAGCTGAGGCTGCCCGCGGCCCGCTGTACGACGCAGGTCCTGGACGGCGGCCGGCTGCTCGTCGGCGTACGCCCCGAGAAGATCTCCCTCGCGCACGCGGACGACGAGGGTTCCATCCCCGCCGGCCGTAACCGGATCACCGGGCGCATCGTCGACTCCAGCTTCATCGGAGTCTCGACCCAGTACGTCATCGACAGCCCCGTATGCGCTGAGTTGGAGGTGTACGCGCAGAACATCGAGCGCGACGGCAGGCTCGTTCCCGGGGCCGAGGTGGTCCTGCACTGGAACCCCGCGCACACCTTCGGACTCGACGCCGCCCAGGACATCGACGCCGGCGTCAAGACGGTGGACGAGGAGGGAGCGTGACCGCCACGGAAGCACCACCGGCGCCACCCACACCACCGGTCACCGAAGCGTCGGTGCGCAAGGTTCCGCGCCGTAGACGCCTCGTTCCCTACTGGCTGCTGCTGCCCGGCATCCTGTGGCTGCTGGTCTTCTTCGCGCTGCCGATGGTCTACCAGGCGTCGACCTCCGTACAGACAGGCTCGCTGGAGGAGGGCTTCAAGGTCACCTGGCACTTCCAGACCTACTGGGATGCGTTCCAGGACTACTACCCGCAGTTCGTGCGCTCGCTGCTCTACGCGGGAACCGCCACCGTCCTGTGTCTGCTGCTCGGCTACCCGCTGGCGTACCTCATCGCCTTCAAGGCCGGCCGCTGGCGCAACCTCCTGCTGGTCCTGGTCATCGCCCCGTTCTTCACCAGCTTCCTGATCCGCACGCTCGCCTGGAAGACGATCCTCGCGGACGACGGCACCGTGGTCGGCGCGTTGGACGCCCTTCGGGTGCTGGACGTGACCAGCTGGCTCGGCTGGACGGCCGACGACCGCGTCCTGGCGACGCCCATGGCCGTCGTCTGCGGCCTGACGTACAACTTCCTGCCGTTCATGATCCTGCCGCTCTACACCTCGCTGGAGCGCATCGACGGCCGGCTGCACGAGGCGGCCGGGGACCTCTACGCGAGGCCGGCGACGACTTTCCGCAAGGTCACCGTCCCGCTGTCCATGCCGGGCATCGTCTCCGGCACGCTGCTGACCTTCATCCCGGCGAGCGGCGACTACGTCAACGCGGAACTGCTCGGCTCCACCGACACCAAGATGGTCGGCAGCGTGATCCAGAGCCAGTTCCTGCGCGTGCTCGACTATCCGACGGCGGCGGCACTCTCGTTCATCCTCATGGCGGTCGTGCTGGTCGTGGTCACCGTCTACATCCGCCGTTCAGGGACGGAGGACCTGGTCTGATGCGCTGGATCCGACGCAATGTGGTCGTCATCGCGGGCCTGCTCACGCTCGCGTACATGATCCTGCCGAACCTCGTCGTGATGGTGTTCTCCTTCAACAAGCCGAAGGGGCGCTTCAACTACACCTGGCAGACGTTCTCGCTGGACGCCTGGAAGGACCCGTGCGGCGTCGCGGACCTTTGCGGGTCGCTGACGCTCTCGTTCCAGATCGCCGTCTGGGCGACGATCGGGGCGACCGTCCTCGGCACCATGATCGCCTTCGCCCTGGTCCGCTACCGCTTCCGGGCACGGGGTGCGATCAACTCGCTGATCTTCCTGCCGATGGCCATGCCCGAGGTCGTGATGGCCGCCTCGCTGCTCACCCTGTTCCTGAACATGGGGGCGGAGTTGGGCTTCTGGACCGTCCTCATCGCGCACATCATGTTCTGCCTCAGCTTCGTGGTGACGGCCGTCAAGGCGCGCGTCATGTCCATGGATCCGAAGCTGGAGGAGGCGGCGCGCGATCTGTACGCGGGGCCGGTGCAGACCTTCGTACGGGTCACCCTGCCGATCGCCGCACCTGGTATCGCGGCGGGGGCGCTGCTCGCCTTCGCCCTCTCCTTCGACGACTTCATCATCACCAACTTCAACGCCGGCTCGTCCGTCACCTTCCCCATGTTCGTCTGGGGCTCGGCACAGCGCGGCACACCGGTGCAGATCAACGTCATCGGGACGGCGATGTTCGCCATTGCGGTACTGATGGTGATCGGCGGCCAGTTGGTCAGCGACCGGCGCAAGAAGGCCGCAACACCCTGAGCAGTACCTGAAGGAGTTGGAAGACATGGCCCCTGGAGCCATGCGTACAGCAGCCGCCTCACTCGCCGACGCGCAGCCCGTCGCCTACTGGCTCGACGACCCCGGCAGGCCGGGCGCGGTGCCCGCCCTCGCGGGCGACGAACGCTGCGACCTGCTCGTCGTCGGTGGCGGCTACAGCGGCCTGTGGACCGCGCTCCTCGCCAAGGAGCGCGACCCGCACCGCGACATCGTCCTGATCGAGGGCCGAGAGGTGGGCTGGGCGGCCTCCGGCCGTAACGGCGGCTTCTGCTCCGCCTCTCTCACGCACGGCCTCGCCAACGGTCTCAGCCGCTGGCCCGGCGAGCTGCGGGTCCTCGAGGACCTGGGCGGGGGCAATCTCGACGGCATCGAGTCGGCTGTCGAGCGCTATGCCATCGACTGCGACTTCGAGCGCACCGGCGACATCTCCGTGGCCACCGAACCGCACCAACTCGACGACCTCCGTCAGTTGCAAGACGAGGCGACCCAGGCCGGTTTCACCGGTCTGGACCTCCTCGACGGCGAGGCGGTCCGCGCGGAGGTCGACTCACCGACGTTCCTGGGCGGCCTCTGGGACCGGCGCGGCGTCGCCATGCTGAACCCGGCCAGGCTCGCCTGGGGGCTGAAGCGCGCCTGTCTCGACCTCGGCGTACGGATCTACGAGAACACGCCCGGTCTCGAACTGGCCCGCTCCGGGCCCGGCATGGCCGTCCGCACGCCCTACGGCCGCGTCCTGGCCCGCCACGTCGCGCTCGGCACCAACGTCTTCCCCTCGCTGGTGCGGCGCGTGCGGCCGTACACGGTGCCCGTCTACGACTACGCCCTGACGACCGAGCCTCTTACGGAGGACCAGCTCGGTGCGATCGGCTGGAAGAAGCGGCAGGGGCTCAGCGACGGCGCCAACCAGTTCCACTACTTCCGGATCACCGCGGACAACCGCGTCCTGTGGGGTGGCTACGACGCGGTCTATCCGTACGGAGGGCGGCTCGACGCCGCCCTCGACCACCGTCCCGAGACCTATCTCAAGCTCGCCTCGCACTTCTTCGAGTGCTTCCCCCAGCTGGAGGGCCTGAGGTTCAGCCACGCGTGGGGCGGGGCCATCGACACCTGCTCGCGGTTCTCCGCCTTCTTCGGTACGGCGCACGGTGGGCGGGTCGCGTACGCCGCCGGGTACACCGGCCTCGGCGTCGGCGCGACCCGCTTCGGCGCCGATGTGATGCTCGACCTGCTCGCGGGGGAGCGGACGGAGCGCACGGAGCTGGAGATGGTCAGGACGAAGCCTGTGCCGTTCCCGCCGGAGCCGGCCGCCTGGGCCGGTATCGGGCTCACCAAATGGTCGCTGGCCCGCGCGGACGCCAACGCCGGGCGGCGCAATCTGTGGCTGAGAGCCATGGACCGGGTGGGGCTGGGCTTCGACAGCTGAGCTCCGTAGCTGACCTCCCTCGCACTCCGTACGGAGGGCGCTTTCCCGGTTCGTGGCCGGGGCGGCAACCCGAGTCGGTGGTGATGTGATCCACATCACCACCGACTGTCGACCCGAACTCGCGTAATGATCCGGCGCCACCTCCCTCTCCCTCTGTGGACGCACTGTCCGGCAACGTGGAGCGGAGGCCGCATGACGACTGACTCGAGGGCCTATCCGGGGGCGAGGGCCGCGCTGGAGTGGCTGGCGTCGGTGGCGCCCGATCCCGACGCCTGTCGTTGGGAGTGGGAGCGGAACCCGCACGGGGTCGCTCTCCTGCCCGCCGGGAAGCGCTGGGACGTTCTGATCCTCCCTGGTGAGCTGGGGTATCCGACGCTCGAAGTGCTGAACCG
The DNA here is from genome assembly GCF_040560175.1 of Streptomyces panacea. NCBI lineage: Bacteria > Bacillati > Actinomycetota > Actinomycetes > Kitasatosporales > Streptomycetaceae > Streptomyces > Streptomyces panacea. Next base: position 4,937 of record NZ_JARJHW010000173.1, on the reverse strand, counting down.
GCTCGTCGATCGGCCGGGCCCCGTCCTGGCCGATTTCGGCGACGCGCGCCTCGGATTCTTCGTACCGCCGGGCACTGTTGCCCGCTGGCTCGGGACGGGGGTGCGAGGGGCCGGCAGCGGCACCTGGATCGTCGTCCCGTATCCGGGTCGCACCGGCGGCGGCGTCCGCTGGCTGGTCCCGCCCGACGGCACGGGCACGCTCACCGACCCGCCGTTGCTGGAACTGGCGATGCACGAGGCGGCGGCCGGGATCGCCGGGGGTGTCGTCGGCGGCGGTGGGGACGGCGGGAGCGGTGGAGGGCGCTCGGAGCCGTAGGGCGGCAGAGGTCTTGACAACATGATTGGTCTGGACCATGTTGTGCCCGGCTCGGTCACTCAATTCCGCCATGCCCGGAGGCAGTTGTGGAACGCAACAGACGACCTTCTCGGTACTCCAGACTCGTGGCCGCTCTCGCGGCTGCCGTACTCACCGCAGGCGGCCTCGTCGTGTCCGCCGAGACGGCGCGCGCGGCCGACGAGGACGTCGCCACCAACGGCGGCTTCGAATCCGGGCTCGCCGGCTGGAGTTGTACGGGCGGCAGCGGCGTGACCGTCAGCACCCCCGTGCACGGCGGCACGGCGGCGCTGAAGGCCACCCCGGTGGGCAGCGACAACGCGAAGTGCGCCCAGACCGTCACGGTCCGACCCGACTCGGCGTACACGCTGAGCGCCTGGGTCCAGGGAAGCTACGTCTACCTCGGCGCCTCCGGCACCGGCACCACCGACGTCTCAACGTGGACCCCGTCCGCGCCCAGTTGGCAGAAACTGACCACCTCCTTCCGCACCGGCCCCGCCACCAGGTCCGTGACCCTCTACACCAACGGCTGGTACGGAACACCCGCCTACCACGTCGACGACCTCAGCCTCGTCGGGCCAAGCGGTGAGACGGGGCAGCCGCCCGCCACCCCGGCAGGGCTCAGATCCTCGACCGTCACCGCGTCATCGGTCGGCCTCGTCTGGTCGCCCGCGACGGGCGCCACCGGCTACACGGTGCACCGTGACGGCGCCCCGGACGTGAATGTCACCGGCACGTCGACCACCATCACCGGGCTGAGCCCCGCGACCGCCTACCGCTTCCAGGTCTCGGCCACCAACGCCGCGGGCCGCTCCCCACTCTCCTCCGCGGTCACCGCCACCACCCAGGCCGGCGGCGGGGGCGGCAACGGGGCGGACCTCCCCGCCCACGCCCTGGTCGGCTACCTGCACTCCAGCTTCGCCAACGGCTCGGGCTACACCCGCATGTCCGACGTGCCCGCCTCGTGGGACGTCATCAACCTCGCCTTCGGCGAGCCGACATCGGTCACCTCGGGCGACATCCGCTTCGCCCTGTGCCCCGTCGCCGAATGCCCGAACGTCGAATCTCCCGCCGAGTTCAAGGCCGCCATCAAGGCCAAGCAGGCCGCGGGCAAGAAGGTCCTGATCTCCATCGGCGGCCAGAACGGTCAGGTCCAACTCGCCTCGACCGCCGCGCGTGACGCCTTCGTGAGCTCCGTATCCAAGATCATCGATGAGTACGGCCTCGACGGCCTCGACATCGACTTTGAGGGGCACTCGCTCTCCCTCAACACCGGCGACACCGACTTCCGTAACCCCACGAGCCCCGTCATCGTCAACCTGATCTCCGCCGTGAAGACCCTCAAGGCCAAGTACGGGGCGGACTTCGTGCTCACGATGGCGCCGGAGACGTTCTTCGTGCAGCTCGGCTACCAGTTCTACGGCTCCGGCCCCTGGGGCGGCCAGGACCCGCGCGCCGGGGCGTACCTCCCCGTCATCCACGCCCTGCGCGACGACCTCACCCTGCTGCACGTCCAGGACTACAACTCGGGGCCGATCATGGGGCTCGACAACCAGTACCACTCGATGGGCGGCGCCGATTTCCACATCGCGATGACCGACATGCTGCTCACCGGCTTCCCGGTGGCCGGCGACGCCACCAAGGTCTTCCCGGCGCTCAACCCGGGCCAGGTGGCGATCGGACTCCCGGCGTCGTCGCAGGCGGGCAATGGCCACACCGCCCCGTCGGAGGTGAACAAGGCCCTGGACTGTCTGACGAAGAAGACCAACTGCGGGTCGTACCAGACGCACGGCACATGGCCCACGTTGCGCGGGCTGATGACCTGGTCGATCAACTGGGACCGCTTCAACCAGTGGGAGTTCTCCCGCAACTTCGACGGGTACTTCGGAAGCTGAGCGGGGGCGACCAGGCCCGCTTCACGCTACGAGGCGTCCGTTCCCGATCCGGCGGCCCCGCGGTTGTCGATGCACCGCAGGGCCGCCACCAACACGGCCAGCAGCATGCCGCAGAGCAGCCAGCCGCCGAGAACGTCCAGGGGCCAGTGATAGCCCCGTAGCACCAGTCCGATGCCCGTCGCCGCACTGAGCACCACGGCGACGGGCATCACCCATCCGCGCCCGGCGCGCCCCGTACGGGGCCGCAGCAGCAGCGCGGCGCCGCAGTAGGCGATCATCGCCGTCGCCGTGTGGCCGGACGGGTAGTAGCCGGACTCCGACGTGAGCGGCCCGGGGCGGTCGATCCACAGCTTGAGCGGCATCACGAGCACCGGAACGGCGGCCATGGCCAGCACGACCGCCACCGACCGCGCCCGGTGCCCCCGCCACGCCGCGTACACGACCGCGACGGCCAGGACGGGCAGCGCGACCGCCATGCCGCCGAGATCGGCCAGGAACTCCGTCAGCCTCGCGGGGCCATGTCCGAAGGCCGTACGTCCCAGGCGCTCGTCGGCGTCACGGAGCGCGCCACCGGCGACGACCTGCCAAGTGACGAGCGCGAAGAGAACCGCGCAGAGAGCGAACGCGCCGAGAGGAGAGAGCGGAGTGACGGGTCCGACGGGGCCGGCGGAGCCGAAGCGCCCGGAGACGGATGTCGGCCGCCCCGGAACAGGGGGGGTAGTTCCGAGACGGCCGCCGGGACCGGGTCGCCGCGCGCCCCGGGGGGTTTGGGGCGGGCGGCCGTCCGATCGGTGAGGAATTCCGGAGCTGGATGCTCCAGCGCGTCCGAAGACGCGTCCAGGACGGTGCTGGGGGCGCCCCGCCGTGGGTTCGCCCGCAGTCTCCTGCGAGCGGGGTGTTTCTTTCATCTGCCGAAACCGTACGTCAGGGCCGTGAGGTCCGACAGCGGGAAGGTGAACCCGCCATCGGCCCCGCACAGCTTCTTCACAGGCCCCGCCACGGGGACCGGCGGACCGCGCGGTCAGAGTCCGGCGAGCGCCTGCTCCAGGATGTCGAGGCCCTCCGTAAGGAGGTCCTCGCCGATCACCAGCGGCGGCAGGAAACGCAGGACGTTGCTGTACGTGCCGGTGGTGAGGACCAACAGCCCCTCCACGTGGCACGCCTTGGCGAGAGCGGCCGTCGCCTCCGGGTTCGGCTCCTTGGTGTCCCGGTCCTTGACCAGTTCGAGCGCGAGCATCGCGCCACGGCCCCGTACGTCGCCGATGACGTCGAACTTCTCCGCCATCTCCTTGAGACGAGGCTTCATGATCTCCTCGATGCGCCGGGCCCTCGAAACAAGGTCCAGCTCGCGCATCGTCTCGATGGCACCGAGCGCCGCGGCGCAGGCCACCGGGTTTCCGCCGTACGTACCGCCGAGGCCGCCCGAGTGCGGGGCGTCCATGATCTCCGCGCGGCCCGTGACGGCGGCGAGCGGCAGGCCGCCCGCGATGCCCTTCGCCGTGGTGATCAGGTCGGGCACGATGCCCTCGTCCTCGCACGCGAACCACTGCCCCGTCCGGCAGAAACCGGACTGGATCTCGTCCGCCACGAACACGATGCCGTTGTCCTTGGCGAACTTCGCGATGGCGGGCAGGAAGCCCTTCGCCGGCTCGATGAACCCGCCCTCGCCGAGCAGCGGCTCGATGACGATCGCCGCGACGTTCTCCGCGCCGACCTGCTTGCTGATCTCGTCGATGGCCTGTGCGGAGGCCTCGGCGCCCGCGTTCTCCGGGCCGGTCGGCCAGCGGTAGCCGTACGCCACGGGGACGCGGTAGATCTCCGGGGCGAACGGACCGAAGCCGTTCTTGTACGGCATGTTCTTCGAGGTCAGCGCCATCGTGAGGTTCGTACGGCCGTGATAACCGTGGTCGAAGACCACGACCGCCTGCCGCTTGGTGTACGAGCGGGCGATCTTCACGGCGTTCTCGACGGCCTCGGCGCCCGAGTTGAACAGCGCGGACTTCTTGGCGTGGTCGCCCGGCGTCAGCTCGGCGAGCTGCTCACAGACCTCCACGTAGCCCTCGTACGGCGTGACCATGAAACAGGTGTGGGTGAAGTCGGCGAGCTGGGCGGTGGCGCGGCGTACGACGGCCTCCGCGGAGGAACCGACGGACGTCACGGCGATGCCGGACCCGAAGTCGATGAAGCTGTTGCCGTCCACGTCCTCGACGACGCCGCCACTCGCGCGGGCGGCGAAGACGGGCATCACGGACCCCACGCCGGCGGCGACCGTGGCTGTACGGCGGTTCTGCAGCTCCAGCGACTTGGGACCGGGGATGGCGGTGACGACGCGCCGCTCCTGCGGGATTGCGGTCATGAGGGGCTCCTGGGGGTGGTTCCGGACGCTACGTGTCTCGACGTGTCTCGCGTGCTCACATCTGCCTTCACTTCGCAGGCTAGGGGCGGAGGCGGGTGGCGGGCATGCGCCGTTCGGGAGTGTCCGCGGCGTGTCGTTGTCCGCCACGGACATAGGAGCTGGCGGACCCTCCGCGCACGCCGGGGGCGCACGATCAACACTCCGTACGGCCGGAACGGTGAACTCCCCCTACGTGGGCACTAGATTGAGGCGTGTACAGAGCGGACCTGGCTGGTCAGGGGACAGGGGTTCATGAACACCGACGGCACGCACGACTCACGCGGCACACGAGCCAATCCCGTGCCACGTCCGG
>NZ_JARJHW010000172.1:0-16198 GCF_040560175.1 Streptomyces panacea | reverse complement strand
GGTGAGCCGTACGGGGGTGCCAATCCGCCACCGCCGGGTGACCCGTACGGGGGTACCAACCCGCCACCGCCGGGTGACCCGTACGGCGGATCGGCTCCACCACCCCCCGGTGACCCGTACGGCGGAAACGATCCGCTCCGCGGGATGCCGCCGCTCGCGACCGTGGGCAAGCGCGTCCTCGCCCGCATCGTCGACCTGATCGTCGTCGCGATCCCGCTCGCCCTGATCAGCATCCCGTTCAACGTCTTCAACCGGTGGTCGGACGAGTCCAACAGCTGGAACGACACGGTCAACGGTATGAACGGCGGCGGCCAGTGGGTCTTCCGGATCATCACGATCGTGGCGTATGTCGGCTACGACACGATGATGACGCAGCGCGGCGGCCAGACCCTCGGTAAAAAGCTGTTCAAGACCCGCGTCGGGATGCTCAACGACGGACGGGTGCCCGACTCCCGGACGTCGTTCCTGCGAGCCGTCGTGCTGTGGGTCCCCGCACTGGTCTGCTGCGCCTGCTTCTGGCCGCTGCTCCTGCTGATCCTGCTCCTGCTCGACCGGCCCTACCGGCAGGGCCTGCACGACAAGGCGGCGAAGACGGTCGTGGTGTCAGCGCCGCAGTGACGCCGGAATCCGGGCCTCCGCGGCGGACGCCGACCTGGCCGGGCCCGAGACGGAAGCGACAGAGGTGGTGGTGGTGTGGTCCGTACGGCTCGTACCGACCGGGTGCGCCGTCCTCGAACGGCGTGGGCCCACGGCCTTCACCGACACCAGAAGGCCGAGACCGAGGGCAACCAGCGCGATCACCGCGATGCCGACGACCGACGTGACGCCGGAGAGCAGCAGCATCGCGAGTGTGGCGAGGACGACGGTGGCGGAACCGTAGGCAAGCTGTGCGGCAGTCGGACGCGGCATGGCTGTATCCGTCCCTCGGGGCAATCGGGAGTGATTTCGGGGGTGTTGGGGGTGTCTCGCGTGTCTGCGCTGAGTCGCACTGTCAAACGACCCTACGACGGTGAATGCCCGGCAGGAACCGACAGTAAGCGTGACCTAACCCACGAGGCCGGAGCATGGGGGGCGCACGGAGTCACGCGCCCCCGCTATATGACACATCGATGCGCCCGCCGTCAGGTCCGCGTGACATCGGCCGGCGTCCGGATACCGGAACTCGACTCGTGCATAGTGCACTTGGCCTGTGCAAGTCAAGGACTGTCTTTTCTCCTTCAACTCCGGTCGAATGTCGTCACTTGTGACGCGCACCCCGCGCGCGGATCCCCACACAGCAGGTCCGCGAACTCCGGGTGCGGGGAGAGGAAACCATCAAGTGACCATCAATCGACGGGCGATCAGAGCGTCCGCGGTGTTCGTGGCCCTCGCCACGGCGGCCGCCACGGCTTCGACGCTCGCCCCGGCGCAGGCCGAGGGCAACACCACAGCGGGTCCGGCGAGCATCGAGCGCCGCGATCCGGCGCCGCAGAAGGGCCATGTCGAGCACAACCTCGAAGGCCCGTTCAGCAAGCAGCAGGCGCAGCAGCGCAAGGCCGCCCTGGAGCAGGTCGTCGCCGGTGACGCCAAGATCATGAAGCGCGGCGGCTCCAACGTCGTCAAGCTCGACGACAAGAAGTACGTCGAGCTGGGCCGCGAGAAGACCGACAAGATCTTCACGATCCTGGTGGAGTTCGGTGACGAGGTCGACAACACGACCACGTACGACCCGGACGGCGCTGACGGCCCCGAGGCCCCCATCAAGAAGTACGGTGGCGAGCCCGGCCCGCAGCACAACGAGATAGCCGAGCCCGACCGGAAGGTGGACAACTCCACCGCCTGGCAGGCCGACTACAACCAGGCGCACTTCCAGGACCTGTACTTCGGCGAGGGCAAGGACGCCAAGGGTCAGCAGAAGGAGTCGCTGAAGACCTACTACGAGAAGACCTCGTCCGGCCGCTACTCGGTCGACGGTAAGGTCTCCGACTGGGTCAAGGTCAAGTACAACGAGGCCCGTTACGGCTCGAACTACTGCGGCAGCTCCAACTGCGCCAACGTCTGGGACGCGGTACGCGACGGCACCACCGCCTGGGCCGCCGACCAGAAGGCCAAGGGCCGTACGGACGCGCAGATCAAGGCCGACCTCGCGTCGTACGACGAGTGGGACCGCTACGACTTCGACGGCGACGGCGACTTCAACGAGCCCGACGGCTACATCGACCACTTCCAGATCGTCCACGCGGGCGAGGACGAGTCGGCCGGCGGCGGCGCCGAGGGTGAGAACGCCCTGTGGGCGCACCGCTGGTACGCCTACGGCACGGACGCCGGCAAGACGGGCCCCGCGGAGAACAGGTCCGGCGGCACGCAGATCGGTGACACCGGCATCTGGGTCGGCGACTACACGATGCAGCCGGAGAACGGCGGACTCGGCGTCTTCGCGCACGAGTACGGCCACGACCTCGGCCTGCCCGACCTGTACGACACCTCGGGCGGCGGCGAGAACTCCGTCGGCTACTGGTCCCTGATGTCCGCCGGTTCCTGGCTCGGCCGGGGCAAGAACGAGATCGGCGACCTGCCCGGCGACATGACCGCCTGGGACAAGCTCCAGCTGGGCTGGCTCGACTACGACGAGGCCAAGGCCGCGACGGCGTCGACCCACAAGCTGGGCGTGTCCGCGTACAACACGAAGAACCCGCAGGCGCTCGTCGTCGAGCTGCCGAAGAAGGCCGTCACCACCACTGTGGAGAAGCCCGCCGAGGGCTCCAAGCAGTGGTGGAGCGACATGGGTGACGACCTCAAGAACACCCTCACCCGCTCCGTCGACCTCACCGGCAAGGCCAAGGCGTCGCTGGAACTGGACGGCTGGTGGGACATCGAGGCCGACTACGACTACCTGTACGCCGAGGTGTCGGAGGACGGCGGCGCGAACTGGACCCCGGTCGACGGCACCGCCGACGGCAAGGCCATCACGCGTGACGCGAGCGACAAGCCGGCCCTGACCGGTGTCTCCGGCGCGCACAAGAAGCTCGTCTACTCGCTGGACGCGTACGCGGGCAAGAAGGTCGACCTCCGCTTCCGCTACCAGACGGACGGCGGCGCGGGCGGCAAGGGCTTCGTCGCCGACACGATCGGTGTCGTCGCCGACGGCGCCCCGGTCTTCAGCGACAACGCCGAGACGGACGACGCGGGCTGGACCGCGAAGGGCTTCTCGCGCATCGGTGAGTCGTTCACCCAGGACTACGACCAGTTCTACATCGCGGAGAACCGGCAGTACGTCAGCTACGACAAGACCCTCAAGTCGGGCCCGTACAACTTCGGCTTCAAGGCGCCGAAGGACGGCTGGGTCGAGCACTACGCGTACCAGAACGGCCTCATGGTCTGGCTCTGGGACACCTCGCAGAAGGACAACAACACCAGCGCCCACCCCGGCAAGGGTCTGATCCTGCCGGTCGACGCGCACGCCAAGCCCATGAAGTGGGCCGACGGCACCCTGATGCGCAACAAGATCCAGACGTTCGACTCGTCGTTCAGCAAGTACCCGACCGACCTGTTCCAGCTCCACAAGGCCGACAAGGCGCAGTGGATCCGGCCCCAGGCGGGCAACTCGGTCTTCGACGACCGCAAGGGCACCTACTGGTACAAGGAGAACGCCACCGGCGGTGTCGACGTTCCTGACACCAACACCAAGATCTCCATCGTGAGCGAGCCGCTCAGCGGCTCCACGATGACGGTGAAGGTGGACCGCTCGACCAAGTAACGGACATCGTTGCAGGTCAAGCCATGATCGGCCGTCGCCCCCTAGCGGGGCGGCGGCCGATCGTGTTTAGGTGCGTCCTACTGACTCTTATTGACACGACGTCTCACGGGGGGATTGAGGACACATGGCAGGTGGAGGCTTCAGCAGGCTCCCGAACGGCACCGTGGTGGTGGCGCTGACCGTGCCCAGCCCGGCGGCCGAAGGCCGCACGGTCCGGATTCTGGTCCATGCGATGAACCGGGCCCGCGCCCTGACCAGGCTGCGGAATCTCGGGCTGCGCGCCGTCTATCTGCGCGGCAACGCGGAACCGCCCACACCGGACGAGATCACGGCGGTCCTGCACCATCCGGACGGCCTGCTCTGGCGGGGCACCCCGGAGTGCGCGCAGGAGCTCTGGCAGCCCATACGGGCCCTGCTGCGCCCCGCGCGGCGGTACGGGCCACCGGAGCCGCGCCACGGCCGCACAGGGCTGCCCGCGGGCCCGTCGGCGAGCAGCCTGCCGGGGCTGTTCACGGGTCCCCGGCCGGAGCTGCGGACGGGCAGCGGCAGTGATGTGAGCGCGGCCTAGGTCCAGGGTGCCCGGGCCCGGCAGGATCGCCCGGACCAGGACCCGGGCGCGACCCGGAGGACCGGCAAGACGGACCCGGAGGACCGGCAAGCCCCACAGGTGGCGCCCTACACCACCGGCTTGCCGGTCAGCCGCACGCCCGCAGCGCGCAGCTCCTCCAGGGCCCGCTCCGTCGTCTCCTCGGCGACACCCGCCGTCAGATCCAGCAGCACCTGCGTGGTGAACCCCGCACGCGCCGCGTCCAGGGCGGTCGCCCGTACGCAGTGGTCGGTGGCGATCCCGACGACGTCGACCTCGGCCACCTCGCGCGCCCGCAGCCAGTCGGCGAGCGTCACACCGTTCTCGTCGGCGCCCTCGAAGCCGCTGTACGCCGCCGCGTAGGCGCCCTTGTCGAAGACCGCGTCGATCGACCCCGAGGCGACGGCCGGCGCGAAGTTGGGGTGGAAACCCACCCCCTCCGTGCCCGCCACGCAGTGGACCGGCCACGAGTGCACGAAGTCGGGCCGCGTGGAGAAGTGGTCACCGGGGTCGATGTGGTGATCGCGCGTCGCGACCACGTGCCGGTAACCGGCTGTCGCCTGCCCGATCAGATCGGTGATGGCGGCGGCCACGTCGGCGCCGCCCGACACCGCGAGGCTGCCGCCCTCGCAGAAGTCGTTCTGAACGTCCACGACTATCAGTGCGCGGTGCATGACGGGTGTCCTTCGGTGGGGAGTGGGCGGGGGCCGTCGAGCTGGTGAGGTCTCGCTGTGGTCGGCCTCTCGCAGGCTGGCGTTCCCGGTCGCCGTCCGTTCATGCCTCCCACACCTCACGTCCGTGAATCACGGGCACACCGGTCACATGTAGACCGTCGGGATGACCGGCTCGCCGCGCGAAAGCTGGATCGCCGACATCGGCAGCCCCGCCCGCGCCGCCACGTGCCGGTCCCGGACGGCGTCCAGCGGCTCGCGCGCGACGACCTCACCGCCCTTGACCAGCTCCACCAGCAGCTGCCGGTCCAGCAGGTCGGCGGGGACCGGGCCGGTGCCGACGACCTCGGCCTCCGCGTACCCCTCGGCGTCCACCCGCCGCGCCGCCCACTTGCGGCCGCCGATCGACGTCTTGCCGCCCAGCGATTTCTTCGCCACCGCGTGCAGCGGCGCCTTCGGATCGGCGGAGTGGGCACGGGCGACGAGTTTGTACACCATCGAGCAGGTGGGGTGCCCGCTGCCGGTGACCAGCCGGGTGCCGACCCCGTACGCGTCCACCGGCGCGGCGGCCAGCGAGGCGATCGCGTACTCGTCCAGGTCGGAGGTGACCACGATCCGGGTGTTCACCGCGCCCAGCTCGTCCAGCTGCTGCCGCACCCGGTGCGCGACGAGCAGCAGGTCGCCCGAGTCGATGCGGACGGCGCCCAGCTCGGGCCCGGCCACCTCCACGGCGGTACGGACCGCCTCGGCCACGTCGTAGGTGTCCACGAGCAGCGTCGTACCGCTGCCGAGCGCGTCGACCTGCGCCTGGAACGCGTCCCGCTCGTTGTCGTGCAGCAGGGTGAAGGCGTGCGCGCTGGTGCCCACCGTCGGGATGCCGTAGCGGAACCCGGCCGCGAGGTCGGAGGTGGTGTCGAAGCCGCCCACGTACGCGGCGCGCGAGGCGGCGACGGCGGCCAGCTCGTGGGTGCGCCGCGCGCCCATCTCGATCAGCGGGCGCCCGCCGGCGGCGGCCGACATCCGGGACGCGGCGGCGGCGATCGCCGAGTCGTGGTTGAGGATCGACAGGATCAGGGTCTCCAGCAGCACGCACTCGGCGAAGGAGCCCTCGACGCGCAGGATCGGTGACCCGGGGAAGTACATCTCGCCCTCGCGGTAACCCCAGATGTCGCCGCTGAAGCGGTAGCCGGCCAGCCAGTCGAGTGTCGGCCCGTCGACGATTTCCCGCTCGCGCAGGAAGCCGATGACGTCCTCGTCGAAGTGGAAGTTCTCGACGGCGTCGAGTACCCGGCCGGTGCCCGCGACGACTCCGTAGCGCCGTCCCTCGGGCAGGCGCCGGGTGAAGACCTCGAAGACGCAGCGGCGGTCGGCCGTCCCCGCCCGAAGCGCCGCCCGGAGCATCGTCAACTCGTACTGGTCGGTGAAGAGCGCGGTCGACGGAACGCCGACCCTTCGGCCGCCCTCATCCTTCGCAAGGCCCTTCTCAAGGTCCGCAGAGTTCATGCCAAGGATGCTACAGCGGATCTCGTCAGAGTGACGATTTCTAACGAGGGCTCAGACCGCCGTTTGTGCGACAGGCCCCACCTGGTGGCAGCATGGGTCTGTGAGGCTGTGCATCCCGGGGCGCACCCCGGGGCCCCCGGCGGAGAAGAAGGTCGTCCCGAACCGTGAGTGTTGCCCCGACAGAGATCGAACTTCCCGAGTCGGCAGAGGAGACGTTCACCGTCCCGGAACCTGACGTGCCGTGGATGACGATCGTCCACAACGACCCGGTCAATCTCATGAGTTATGTGACGTACGTCTTCCAGACGTACTTCGGCTACTCCAAGGACAAGGCGCACAAGCTGATGCTCGACGTCCACCAGAAGGGCCGCGCCATCGTCTCCAGCGGCAGCCGCGAGGAGATGGAACGCGACGTGCAGGCGATGCACGGATTCGGCCTGTGGGCCACGCTCTCCCAGGACGCCGGCTGATGGCCGGGCAGTTCGAGTCGATCCCCGGCGGTGGCGCCGCCGTCGCGCTCGACGAGGTCGAGATCTCCATCCTGCGCTCGCTGGCCGTGCAACTCCTGGAGCTGATCGGCCCCGGCACGGAACCGGCCAAGGGCGAGGACCCCCTGGCCGCGCTCTTCGCGGAGGGGCCCAGCGAGCCGCCGTCCGACCCGGCGCTCGCCCGCCTCTTCCCGGACGCGTACGGCTTCGGCGACGACACCGACGACGAACTGCGCGAGTACGCCTCCGAGTTCAGGCGCTTCACCGAGAACGACCTGCGGACCCGTAAGCGCGAGGACGGCCTCGCGGTGGTCCGCACACTGGACGCGCTCGGCGCCACCGGCGAGGGCGGAGCCGTACTGAAGCTGGCGCCCGACGACTGCCGGCACTGGCTCGGCGCGCTCAACGACCTGCGGCTGACGATCGGCAACAGGCTCGACGTCTCCGACGAGGACGAGGGCGAGGGCCTGTACCGGCTGCCGGACTCCGACCCGCGCAAGCCGATGGTGATGGCGTACCTGTGGCTCGGGGCGCTCCAGGAGACGCTCATCGAGACGATGATGCCCTGACGGTCCGCCGGACACCTGTACGGAGGTCCGTCACAGGGCCTCCGCAACGCCCTCACACCGCCTTCGGACGGACATCTTCCGTTTCCTCAATAGAGGCTCAACTCCGCATAACGATCACGTCTCCGCCCCCGCATGCTTTGCGATTCGGGGTGTGATTCGTCCGCTTCTTCCTGTGGGCCGCGCCACAGCGACCTGCGCGGATCGCCGCCGTGCCCGTGGTAAATCTTCTCGACCACCGGCACAGGCAGGGAAGAAAGGGCGCATCACCATGACCTCCCCACAGGTCGACAACCCCTCGGAAAGCCCCTCCGGAGACACCTCGGAGGAGGGCTACGAACGCGGACTCGGCAGCCGCCAGGTCCAGATGATCGCGATCGGCGGCGCCATCGGCGTCGGCCTGTTCATGGGCGCCGGCGCGAACATCGCCAAGGCCGGGCCGAGCATCATCCTGATGTACGCGCTCGCCGGCGTGGTGATCTTCTTCATCATGCGGGCGCTCGGCGAACTGCTGCTCTACCGGCCGGTCTCCGGCTCGTTCGCGGAGTACGCCCGCGAGTTCCTCGGCCCGTTCTTCGGGTACGTGACCGGCTGGACGTACTGGCTCATGTGGATCGTGACCGGCATGGCCGAGCTCACGGCCGCGGCGATCTACATCCACTTCTGGTTCCCCGCGATCCCGCAGTGGGTCAGCGCCCTGGTCTTCCTCGTGGTCCTCTTCGGCGTCAACCTGATCTCCGTCAAGATCTTCGGCGAGGTCGAGTTCTGGTTCTCGATGGTCAAGGTCACCGCCATCATCGGCATGATCGTCATCGGCCTCGGCGTACTGACCCTCGGCTTCTCGGACGCGGGCGACACCGCGACCACCGGCAACCTCTGGCAGCACGGCGGCATCTTCCCCAACGGCATCGGCTCCAGCCTGATGACCCTCCAGGGCGTGATGTTCGCCTACCTCGCCGTCGAACTCGTGGGCGTCACCGCGGGCGAGTCCGAGAATCCGGAGAAGACGCTCCCCAAGGCGATCAACACACTGCCGTGGCGCATCATCGTCTTCTACGTCGGCGCGCTCACCGTCATCCTCGCCGTCGTGAAGTGGACCGAATTCAGCGAGGGCGAGAGCCCGTTCGTGCACGCCTTCGCCAAGATCGGCATCCCGCTCGGCGCCGGAATCGTCAACTTCGTCGTGCTGACGGCGGCCCTGTCGTCCTGCAACTCCGGCATGTACTCCACCGGCCGGATGCTGCGCGACCTCTCCGCCAACAACGAGGCGCCGAAGGCCCTGGGCAAGCTCAACTCCCGGCGGACACCGGCGTTCGGCATCGCGGCGTCCGTCGCGCTGATGGGCATCGGCGTCGTCCTCAACTACATCGTCCCCGAGAAGGCGTTCCTCTACGTCACCTCGGTCGCCACCGCCGCCGGTATCTGGACCTGGATGATGATCCTCATCAGCCACATCAAGTACCGCTCCGCCGTGGTCGCCGGGCGGCTGCCGGCGTCCTCGTTCCCGGCCCCGGGCGGCTCGGCGCTGAGCTGGGTGGCGCTGGTGTTCCTGTCCTTCGTCACCTGTCTGATCGCGTACGACTCCGACGCCCGGGTGTCGCTGTACGTCGGCGCGGTCTGGGCGCTGTTCCTCGTCGCGGGCTGGGCGCTGCTCAAGAGCCGTGAGCCGGAACTCGCGGCGACCGGTCCGCGGGACCCGCGCGATCCGGAGGGCCCGCAGGAGCCGGAGTACGCGAAGGCGTCGGACTGACGGCGGGGCACCGGCAACAGGCGCTCACGGAGGCGCGCCCCACCGGCCGTCCCACGCGCTGTCTCACGCGCTGTCTCACGCACCGTCTCACCAGGTGGCCACCGCATCTCAGACGCGGTGGCCACCTGTTTATCCTTCACCTCATGCTGACCATCACCCAGGCGCTGTACGACCGGATCGTCGCCCACGCGCGGGCGGACCACCCCGACGAGGCGTGCGGCGTGATCGCGGGCCCGGAGGGCAGCGACCGGCCCGAGCGCTTCGTCCCCATGCTCAACGCGGCCCGCTCGCCCACGTTCTACGAGTTCGACTCGACCGAGCACAAGCAGCTCGACAACGAGGTGCGCGAACGGAACGAGGACCTGGTGGTCATCTACCACTCGCACACCGCGACCGAGGCGTACCCCTCCCGCCGCGACATCGACCTGGCGATGGAGCCGTTCGCGCACTACGTCCTGGTCTCCACCGCCGACACCGACGAGATGGGCCCGTTCCAGTTCCGCTCGTACCGCATCGTCGAGGGCGAGGTCACGGAAGAGGACATCGAGGTCGTCTGAGAGACTGGCGCGATCCAGGGCGGCAGGACCCAGGAAGCCGGTGTGAATCCGGCACGGTCCCGCCACTGTGACCAGGGCCTTCGCGCGAGCGGGGCCCCGGAAGCCAGGAACTGACCTGTCGCCCTTCTCCCACCATGCCAGGGGACGCGGAAATCCCCCGGAGGAGGCCCAGTCATGTCCTCGCGGCGCCACGCCCTCATACCGGCGGTCCTGCTTCCGCTGCTGCTCCCGCTCGCCGCCTGCGGCGCCGGCCCGGACCCCGTCCGGCAGTCCGGAGCCCCGGCCGACGGATTCCCCTACACCGTCACCAACTGCGGTGTGAAGACCACCTTCGAGGCACCCCCGAAGCGCGTGGTCACCATGAACCAGCACGTCACCGAGATCATGATCGAGCTGGGCCTCACCAAGTCCCTCGTCGGCACCGCCTGGCTGGACGACAAGGTCCTCCCCGCCTACGAGAAGGCGTACCGGAGCGTCCCGGTCATCGCCGAGGAGTACCCCTCCAAGGAGAAACTCCTCGCCGAGAACCCCGACTTCGTCTACGGCGGCTACGCCAGCGCCTTCGCCGCCAAGGACGGCCGCACCCGCGACGACCTCAAGGGCGCCGGCATCGACACCCGGCTCAACCTGGAGAACTGCACCGGGGGCAAGACCTCCATGGACGACGTCTTCCGGGAGGTCGCGGAGGTCGGCCGCACCTTCGGCGTCGCCGACCGCGCCGCGAAGTGGACCGCCGGGGCACGCGCCACCCTCGCCACCACCGCCGCCGGCCTCGAAGACGTCAGGCCCGTCCCGGTCTTCGTCTACGACAGCGGCGACAAGACCGCCTTCACCGCCGGCGGCAAGGGCATCGGCAACGAGATGATCAACCGGGCCGGCGGGCGCAACGTCTTCGCCGACCTCGACAAGTCCTTCGGCGACGCCACCTGGGAGCAGGTCGTGGCGCGCGAGCCCGAGGCGATCGTCATCTACGACTACGGCGCCACCACCGTCGCGCAGAAGAAGAAGCGGCTGCTGGAGGACCCCGTACTGAAGGACGTCCCGGCGATCAGGAACAAGCGCTTCGCCGTCCTGCCGCTCTCCGACGCCGTGCTCGGCGTCCGCGCCCCGGCCGCCGTCCAACGGCTCGCGGACCAACTCCACCCGGAGGCGGGCGAGTAGGACCGCCGCCATGAGCAGCGAGACCCCGCCCGCCCGGCGGCGGCTGAAGCACGCCCTGGTCCTCGGCGTCCTCGCCACGGCCCTCGCCTGCGCCGTCGTCGCCGGACTCACCCTCGGCTCCGTCCGCATCCCGCCCGGCGACGTCCTCACGATCCTCACCGGCGGCGCGGAGCCCGGCCCCTTCCGCACGATCGTCCTGGACGTACGGCTGCCGCGCGTGCTGCTCGGCGCGGTCGTCGGCGCCGGGCTGGCCGTCGTCGGCACGGTCCTCCAGGCCCTCGTACGCAACCGGCTCGCCGACCCGTTCCTGCTGGGCATCTCCTCGGGGGCGTCCACCGGCGCCGTACTCGTCCTGGTCTTCGGGATCGGCGGCGGCATCGGCGGCGGGATCACCACCACCGTCACCATGCCGGCCGCCGCCTTCGCGGGCTCGCTCCTCGCGATGGTCGCCGTCTACGCGCTGGCCCGGCGCGGCTCCACGATGACCGGCGGGCGGCTCGTGCTGGCCGGGGTGACCGTCTCGTACATCCTGTCCGCGCTCACCACCCTGATCCTGGTGGTCTCCGCCCGGCCCGAGCACTTCCAGGAGGCGCTGTTCTGGTCGCTCGGCGGTCTCGGCAGCGCCCGCTGGGGCTCGCTCGTCGTCCCGGCCGTCGTCCTCGTCGCCGGGACCGCCGTCCTCATGGCGCTCGCCCGGCCGCTGGACCTGCTGCTGGTGGGGGAGGAGGGCGCGACCGTGCTCGGGCTGGACACCGCGCGCTTCCGCGCCGCCGTGTTCGTCCTCGCCTCGCTGGTCACCGGGGTGATGGTGGCCGCGAGCGGCGCCATCGGCTTCGTCGGGCTGCTCGTGCCGCACGCCGCGCGGATGCTGGTCGGGGCGTCGCACCGGCCGCTGCTGCCGGTCGCCGCGCTCGGCGGGGCGCTCGTACTCGTCGTCGCGGACCTCGCCGCCCGTACCGTCGCCGCGCCGCAGGACATCCCCGTGGGCGTTCTCACCGCGCTCATCGGCGGCCCGTTCTTCCTGTGGCTGATGCGCCGCCGCCCCGAAGGAGCCCCGGTATGAGCCCCCGTACGTCCGCCGCGCTCCGGATCGAAAGGCTCTCGTACGGCGTCGGCGACGGCCGGCACCTCGTCGACGCCGTCGACCTGACGGCCGCTCCCGGCGAGACCGTCGGACTCGTCGGCCCCAACGGCAGCGGCAAGACCACCCTGCTGCGCTGCGTGTACGGCACGCTGCGCCCGACCCGCGGCCGGGCGCTGCTGGACGGCGACGACCTGCACACCATGACGGCCAAGGCGCGCGCCCGGCGCGTGGCCACCGTCCCGCAGGACGGGCAGACCGACTTCGAACTGACCGTCCGCGAGGTCGTCGCCATGGGCCGCTCACCGCACCGCCGCTTCTGGGAGGCGGACACGGCGGCCGATTCCGCGCTGGCCGACGCCGCGCTGGAGCGCGTCGGCATCGCCCCGCTCGCGGAACGCGCCTTCCCGTCCCTCTCCGGCGGCGAACGCCAGCGCGCCCTCGTCGCCCGCGCCCTGGTCCAACGGCCCGCGCTCTTCGTCCTGGACGAACCGACCAACCATCTGGACATCCGCCACCAGCTCGAAGTCCTCTCCCTCATCAGGGAGTTGGGGACGACCAATCTGCTGGCCCTGCACGACCTGAATCTCGCCGCGTACTACTGCGACCGCCTGTACGTACTCAAAGCGGGTACGGTCGTCGCCTCGGGAACCCCGGCGGAGGTCCTGACCCCCGGCCTCCTGGCCGCCGTCTACGAGGTGGAGGCGGAGGTCACGCCGCACCCCGGGACCGGTGCCCCCACGGTCGTCTACCTGCCGCAGTCCACCTGACGAACGCCGAACGTCCATCAGCTGAGATCACATACCGGGATGCGGACCGGGAATCGATACGATGACCCCATGGTTTCCCACGACGTGAGCGACAAGACACCAGGCGATCTCCTGGTGGCGCGCCTGCACGTCGATCTGTGCCGACTCGCCAGCGCCATGTGTACGGCCGGCGCTGCCGCCTGAGTCGCGGCAGGACGCCCATCCCGAGAACCACCCCCCGCGCGGGGGCAGAGCCGCGCGCCCGTCACGCCTCTTTTCCGACAGGAGCCCACGCCATGGCCATCGAGGTCCGCATTCCGACCATCCTCCGCACCTACACCGACGGAGCCAAGGCCGTCGAGGGCAGCGGTGACACCATCGCGGCACTGCTCACCGACCTCGAAACGCGCCACACGGGCATCCGCGAGCGCATCGTCGACGGCGCCAACGGCGACCAGCTGCGCCGCTTCGTGAACGTCTACCTGAACGACGAGGACGTCCGCTTCCTGGACGGCATCTCCACCAAGCTCGCCGACGGCGACAGCGTCACCATCCTCCCGGCCGTCGCCGGCGGCGCGTCCGTGACCACCGCGTCCGTGACCACCGCGTCCGTGACCACCGCGTCCGCGACCACCGTGTCCGAGAGCGCCCCCGCGAGCGCCCCCGAGATGCCGATGCCCGACATGCCCACGCTCTGATGCGGTACGACTCCCCGCTCGCGGTCGTCGGCGACACTCCCCTCGTACGGCTGCCCCGCCTGTCCCCGTCGGAGGACGTCCGGCTCTGGGCCAAGCTGGAGGACCGCAACCCGACCGGCTCCATCAAGGACCGCCCGGCGCTGCGCATGGTCGAGCAGGCCGAGAAGGACGGCCGGCTCACACCGGGCTGCACCATCCTGGAGCCCACCAGCGGCAACACCGGCATCTCGCTCGCCATGGCCGCGAAGCTCAAGGGCTACAAGATCATCTGCGTGATGCCGGAGAACACCTCGCGGGAACGCCGCGAGCTGCTCGCCATGTGGGGCGCCGAGATCATCCCGTCCCCGGCGGCGGGCGGCTCCAACACCGCCGTACGCGTCGCCAAGGAGCTGGCCGCCGAGAACCCGGGCTGGGTGATGCTCTACCAGTACGGCAACCCGGACAACGCGGGCGCCCACTACGCCACCACCGGGCCGGAGATCCTCGCCGACCTGCCGTCCGTCACCCACTTCGTGGCCGGACTCGGCACCACCGGCACGCTCATGGGCGTCGGCCGCTACCTGCGCGAGCAGAAGCCCGACGTCAGGATCGTCGCGGCCGAGCCGCGCTACGACGACCTGGTCTACGGCCTGCGCAACCTCGACGAGGGCTTCGTACCCGAGCTGTACGACGAGTCCGTCCTCACGAGCCGCTTCTCCGTCGGCTCGGCCGACGCCGTCACCCGCACCCGCCAACTCCTCCAGCAGGAGGGCATCTTCGCGGGAGTCTCCACCGGCGCCGCCCTGCACGCGGCCATCGGCCTCGGTAAGAAGGCCGTCGCGGCGGGCGAGAGCGCCGACATCGTCTTCGTCGTCGCCGACGGCGGCTGGAAGTACCTCTCCACGGGCGTCTACACGGCGGCCACGGACGAAGAGGCCATCGAGACCCTTCAGGGCCAGCTCTGGGCCTGAGCCCCGCGCTGTCCATGGGGGCAACAGTGGTGCAACAGTCCCCGTCCGGGGCTGTTGCACCGCCGCTCCCGAGAGTGACGATCGGTGTCGATCGACGTACGCGTCGCGCACACCGACCACGGGGGACAGAGATGGACGACCGCTGGAGCGGCATGAGTGGGCCGGGTGGCACGGGCGGTCCGGGGCACGCGCCCGGCTCCCCCAACACCCCTGGCCACGACCCCGGTTACGGCTTCGGCCCACCGGGCTTCGGCCCGCCCCAGCCCTTCGCGCCGCCGGAATCCGACGGGCGCGCGTCCCGCCGCCACCTCGGCGCGTACGTCACCTCCGGCATCCTGCTCACCGCCTTCGCCTGCGTCCTCGCCGCCTGGATCGTCTACACGGCGATCAACGTGCGGGTCGACGTGGACGAGCTGATCAACAGCCTCATCAAGAACGAACCCGGCCGGCCGCTGCTGGTGCTCACCGCCCACGAATGGGCCGTCACCGTCGCCCTGCTCGTCGTCGGCGTCGCGGCCCTCTCCCGGCGCCGTACCGCGCGCGGCGCCGCCCTGCTCCTCGCGTTCCTGCTCCTCGGCGCGGGCGCCCGGCAGCTCAACGGCCTGACCAGGGCCGACCACCGCGACGTCATGTTCGCCAGTGAGCACGGCACGCTGATCGTCCTCACCTACGTGATCGCGTTCCTCGCCGCGGCCACCGTGATCATCCTGATGCTGGTGGCCCGTGAGCGCGACCTGCCGCGCGAGCCCGCGACCGGCGGCCGACGCGCCGCCGGCGTCCTGCTCATCCTGATCGGCGCGCTCCAGGGCTTCTGGTACGCCCGCAGCCTGCGGGAGTTCAACGAGGCCGTCGGGCCGGGGGGCGGCCGGGGCGCCCTCGCCGAGTGGTGGCACGAAGCGCTGAACATCAACGCCCGTGGCGGGTACGGCACTTCGGCCGGTTTCACCTATTACCACAGCGCGCTCGTCGCGGCGTTCCTCGTCGTCGGCGTCCTGCTGGTGCTGGGCACCCCGGCCGCCCGGGGCGCTGCGCTCGCGCTGCTCGGCGTCGCCGCGTACCTCCAGCTCCGCGACCTCGCGGGCCTCCAGTACGACCAGCTCTCCTACTACTACGAGGACACCACCCTCGGCTGGAGCCTGACCAGCGCCTTCGCGGCGGGCGCGGCGATGCTGGTGGCCATCGCCCTGACCCGCCGCACCCCACGCCGACATGTCCCGGCGCCGTACCCGACGGCGCCGCTGCCTTAGAAGGCCGGTCCGACGAGTGAGGACAAGAGCGGCCCACGAGCCGCGCGACCCGGTCGGCGCCCGCGGCCCGGTCCACGAGCCGCGCGACCCGGTGCACGCCCGTGACCAGGCACCGGCGCGCGCGCCGGTGTGTCAGCGCGCCAGGTGTCTGACCTGCCGCCACAGCCCCGGATCCGCGGGCCCCACCCGGCGCCGGAACGCCCGTGTGTCCACCCGCCGCAACTCGTCCGTCTCCAGGAAACTCCGGCGTCCTTCCGCGTCACCCACCGCCTCCGGCGGCAGCGGAATCACGCCGGGGCGCTCCTCGTGCGGCTTACTGGTGATCTTCGCCACCAGCACCGTACGGCCCCGTACCGAGAGCACCAGACACGGCCGGTCCTTCGCCCCGGTCCCGTCCTCGTACGGCACCATCGCCCACCAGATCTCGCCCTGCTTCGGCCCCCGGCCTCCGGGCG
>NZ_JARJHW010000171.1:0-16257 GCF_040560175.1 Streptomyces panacea | reverse complement strand
ACGCTCCACTCGCTCGCCGCACCGCGCGACCGGAACGCCACCTTCCGCCGGCTCGGGGACGGGCCCGGCTGGCGCCGAGTCGTACGGGAACAGTTCGCTTCCGCCAAGTCGGGCCGCGAGGACCGCCGTACGGTACTCAGCTCCTTCGTCCAGCTCACCGACCTCCATGTGACGGACGTCCAGCACCCGGTGCGCACCGAATACGTACGCAGCGAGTCGGCCGGCGCGTGGCGTCCCCACGAGGCCCTGTCGGTGGCCGGAGGCGTATCGCTCATCGAGCAGGTCAACGCTTTGGGAACCGGCCCGGCGACCGGCGCGCCGCTGACCTTCGCCATGACGACCGGCGACAACACGGACAACAACTCGCTGTGCGAACTCGACTGGTACCTCACCCTGATGAGCGGCGGGCTCGTCACTCCCAACAGCGGTGACCCACAGGCGTACGAGGGCGTGCAGAACTCGGGCGTACGGATGTACTGGCACCCCGAGGACGGCGCGCCCGACTCCGACAAGCACCTGGGCTACCCCCGTATCGAGGGATTCCTGGAAGCGGCGCTGCGCCCGGTGCGCAGTCCGGGTCTGGCCCTCCCCTGGTACTCGACCGTCGGCAACCACGACAGTCTCGCCAGCGGCGCCTATGCCGACCGGACCGGCTTCCTCGCCGATTTCGCCGTCGGCACACGCAAGTTGTACGACATCCCGGACCCGGACGCGGCGGCGCTGCTCGCCCGGATCGCCTCGGGCGAGACCGCCCACGGCGGCGCCCTGATCTCGCTGCTGCGCCGCGAGAAACGGCGCATGCGAACGGTCACCGCCGACCCGCGCCGCGCGCCGTTCACCCCGCTCCAGTACCTGACGGCGCATCTGGACTCCGCGCACACCGGAGCGGGGCCGGTCGGTCACGGATACACGAAGGACAACCTCGCGGAGGCGACCCTCGACTACACCTTCCCCATGGGGGAGAACGTGACCGGGGTCAGCCTCGACACCACGGACCACGGCGGCCACTTCACCGGCTCCGTGGGTACGGGGCAGCTCGCCTGGCTGGAGCGGATCCTGAAGGAGCACCGCGACGGGTACGTGGTGCTGTTCACGCACCACAACAGCTGGACGATGGGCAACGAGCGGCCCGACCCCGCCCGGCCGGGCGAGAAGCGGCACGACGGGGACGAGGTCGTGGCGCTGCTGCGGCGCCACCGCTCGGCGGTGGCCTGGATCAACGGGCACAGTCACCGCAACGTGGTGCTGCCGCACGGTTCGTTCTGGGAGATCTCCACCGCCTCGCACATCGACTTCCCGCAGCTCGCGCGGGTCATCGAGATCGCGGACAACAAGGACGGCACCCTGTCGCTGTTCACCACGCTGATCGAGTCGGCGGCGCCCCGGGAGACCGACTTCACGGATCTCTCCCAGTCGGGCCTGGCCTCGCTCTACCGGGAGCTGGCGCTCAACGCGCCGGGGAGCCGCCAGGATCTGGCAGGCCTGAAGGACGCGCGCAACACCGAGCTGCTACTGCGCCGCCAATAGTCATATATTCAAAGGTTCATAGGTTTCCGGACCTTACAATCAAACCGTCAACCAACGACACAGGCTCCGAATCATCCACTTTCAGCCCAACCCGCCACCCGACCCACACAGGCCCGGACCTGGCCGTTATGGACACACAACGCGATCAGGGCGACACGCGGAGCGACCAAAACCGGTCAGAGAGCGGGCGGAGCACCCCTGACGTGAGCAAGACTCACGTCCGTTGTCCGAGACATCGACCCAGGGAGTGTTCGAAATGCGGAGCATCGCAAGGGCTGCGGCCTGTGGAGCCGTACTGGCGCTCAGCAGTCTTTCCTTCACCGGCGCGGCCGGCGCCGTCCCGGCGGGAGCGCCCGCCGAGGGCGCATCCATCGGAGGCGTGCCGACGCCGGCCGGTACCCCGCCCACCGGCGCGGAGAGCCTGTACGCGCCGTCGGCGCTGGTCCTGACCGTCACTGACGGTGCTGACCACAAGACCGGTACGGTACGGCGCGCGGTCACGCTCAGTTGCGCGCCCACCCCGTCGGGCAGCCACCCCGACGCGGTCGCCGCCTGCTCGGAACTCAAGAAGAACAGCGCCAAGTTCGACTCCATCACCACCTCCGGAACGAACCGCGTCTGCACGAAGGAGTGGGAGCCGGTCACGGTGACGGCCGACGGCGTGTGGGAAGGAAAGCGCGTCGACTACGTCCACACCTTCTCCAACTCGTGTGCCATGGACGGGGGCAGAGGCGTCGTGTTCACCTTCTGAGCCGACCGGGCCGCCGGGCCTCAGACAGGCTGAACGCCGGGCTTCGGGCCGTCGGACGGCCCCCGGAGGCCGACGATCGGAGGCGGCCGGGGCGGGGGTTCACCCCACCCCGGCCGTTCGGCTTTCGGGCGCCGCGATGTCGCCCGCGCCTCCAGATCCATGGACTCCGGAAGTGAAGACCATGGGCGGAATCCAGACAGGATGTCCCGATTCCACCCTCAAGAACCCTCGAACTCGACCTTTTCGCAACGGACTTGAGAAGTTCTCGCGAGGCCGTCGCCGCCGTCGGCGCCCTGTCCCCCCAGGTCCGGAGGACGGTAGGACGCCCTCCGCCTGACGAACCGTCATTTCTCACTTTCCGTGCTGAGACCATTACATCTTCGCCACGTATTGTTACCTCCGTGACAGAAACAGACTCGTGGGGCAGTGGAGGAGAATCATGCGACCGTTCGCGCTGAACTACGCTTTCCCGGCGGAGAGCTCACCGATCGTCGGACCTTTCTCCTACGACTCCACGCTCCAGCTGAACGTCCTGCCCGACGGACGTCCCGCGATAGCCGACCGTGCGCTGCTGCTGGCCGCCGGGTCCACGACCTCGACGGCCGGCTCCAAGACGCACTTCGACGACTGACCGCCCCGGTTACCTGATGACTGTGCTGATCCTGACCGCCGAACAGGACGTCACCGCGGACCTGGTCGTGGCCGAGCTGCACGACCGCGGCACGCCGCTGGTGCGCTTCGACCCCGCCGATCTGCCGGGCGAGGCGTCGATGTCCGCCGAGTACGTCAGCGGCGACTTCCGCGGCCATCTGTCCGCGGGGGGACGCCTGTTGAGCATGGACGGGCTGCGCTCGATCTGGGTGCGGCGGCCGGGCGCGAGCGCGGCCCACGCGCCCAACCCCTCGCCCTGGCTCACCGCCGAGTCCGCGCACGCCTTCTTCGGCATGCTGTACTCCACGACGGCGCGCTGGATGAACCATCCGCAGGCGGCGGCCCAGGCGCGCCTCAAGCCCTGGCAGTTGCGGGTCGCGCACCAGAGCGGGTTCGCCGTACCGCCCACCCTTGTCACCACCTTCCCGCGCATCGCACGGCTGTTCGCCGCCGAGCACCGGGACATCGTGGTCAAGTCGATCACCGGCCCGCCGCCCGGCGACCCCCCGGTCTCGCTGCCGACCACCCGGGTGGGTCCCGGCGCCGACTTCGAGTCGGTCGCCGCCGGACCCACCCTGCTCCAGCGCTACATACCCAAGCGGGCGGACATCCGGCTCACCTGTGTCGGGCATCAGCTGTTCGCCGCGCGGAAGGTCGCCGTCCCCGGCCAGGTGGACGGCCGGTACGGCGAGACCGGCCACGGCTGGGAGCCCGTCGAGGTGCCCGACCGCATCACCCGCGCCGTGTACGGCTACCTGCGGGTCGCCCAACTCGCCTACGGCGCGTTCGACTTCGCCGAGGACACCGACGGCACCTGGTGGTTTCTCGAATGCAACCAGGGCGGCCAGTTCGGCTTCGTGGAGCTGGAGACCCGGCAGCCGATCGCCGAAGCCGTGGCCGGCTGGCTCGCTTCACCGCCACCCGTCTAGACCTCTGCCGGACGAATCCCCGCAGGCCCGGGGCGAATCCCCGCAGGCCCGGGGCCTATCGGCGCGTCCGGCCGACGGGAGAGGGGCTCCGCCGTCGCCCGGGGCCCGCCGTCGGCCGTAGAGTTGCCGATGCGGTGCGACTGCGAAGATCTTGGTACGGTACGGCCCTTCGGGGTCTCACCGGCGACCCCATTCGCCGGTTACCTGCGGTATCTTTTTACGGTCGGAATTGGACCTCCGCGGCACAAATCCTTACCCAACCCGTTCTTCAACGTCGCACCGAATAGCCGCGGTTGGAGATCTCTTGTTTCACACACACGGGCTGTGCAATGGTGAACGCGCTCGGTCGGCGTGCAATGCCCGGAGCGCTCGACCGTTCGATTCGGCGAGGGTGCGACCGTCCGGAAAGGCTCTCCGGCCGTCGTAATCCCCGCCGCTCTCCGCCCACGGGTCGCATTCCTGGAGGCTTCACACCGTCCCAAGGTACGCACCAATCGGACCACCCCCCTTTCAGTCGGCCGGAAATCACTGCCGCCACCCTCGCGTCAAGGGACTGGACACCCCCCACTCAGTGCCCTGGAAGGCAGGACCTCTATGCAGGACCCCCGTACCTCCAGAACCACCCCGCCCCGTCCGGCCGGTCGGCCGGACCCCCGCTCCGAAGGTTCGGACGCGGATCTCGTCGCCGCGCTGAGGACCCGCGACAGCGACGAAGAGGACCACGCCACCGCGCTGTTGCTCGCCCGGCACTGGCAGGCCCTGCTCGACTACGCCGAGATCCGCTCCCCCTCGGCGAACGCCGCCTCGATGCTCGCCACGGCGGCCTTCGGCAAGGTGCTCGACACCCTGCGCCGCCCCGGTCCCGTCCCGGCCCTGCGGCCCGAATTCCTTATGACCGCGCGCCATATGGCCGGTGTCTGGGCGACCGAAGGACAAAAGGCGGCCGAAGCACAGAAGACCGAAACGGTCTGGGAGCACCGGGCGTGGCCGGCGGGCGCCGGCCCGGGGAGCCCCGACACACCGGAACCCCCGGAGAATCGGCGGCTCGCCTTCCACGCCTTCCAGGCAATGCCCGCACCCGCGCGGTGCCTGCTCTGGCATACGGAGGTCGAGGCCGAGCCCATATCCGTACCGGCAGGTCTGCTCGGCATTGATCCGGAAAGCGCCCTCACCGAACGGGAACACGCGGGTGAACTCTTCCGGTCCGGCTGTGTACGCGCGCATATCCAACTCGCGTCGGACCCGGAATGCCGCCACTACAACCGTCTGCTGGACGTGTCGCTGCGGCGCGGCGGTGCTTTGCTCACGGACATCCAGCAGCATCTGGCGGTCTGCGCGCACTGCGCGTACGCCACCGAGCAGTTCGTCCACTTCGAGGGCCGGCCGGCCGTCCTGCTCGCCGAGGCGCTCCTGGGCCCGCACGCCAGGGGTTACCTCGACTCGCGGCCGGGCAGGCGCGGCGGCGCGCGGGCGGCGGGCGCCGCGGGCGTACGCCGCGGCGGACGCCACTCGGTGGGCGGACGCCCACGGGTGCTGCCGCGCGTAACGGTGATAGCCAGGCGCGTGATGACCACCCCCGGCAGGCCGAGGACCGTCCTGCTCGGCGGGCTCGGTCTGGTGACCGTCGGCCTGCTCGCCGTGACCGTCTCCAGCCTCACCGCCGGTGACAGCGGCGGCGAGGCGATAGGACCGGCCGCCCCCATCGGCACGGGCACCGACACGACCTCCCCCGACCCGGGCTCGCAGGGCGTCTCCGGCCCCGGCCAGAAGCCGCCGACGGACTCGGCCGGCATTCCTCCGGACGCTCTGCGTACGGCGCTGCGCAGTGCGGACGCCGATCTCTGCCTCGACCTCCGGGACACCCGGCCCACTCCGGGGTCCGAGGCGACACTGGCGATCTGCTCGTCGTCCGCGCAGACCCAGCAGTGGCTGTACGAGGAGGACGGGCTGCTGCGCAACGGCGCCGACCAGGAACTGTGCCTCAACTCCCGTACGGTCGACGGCTCTCTGATCCTCGGACCGTGCACCGAGCCGACCGCCGGGGACGCCGCCGACGTGCGCTACGACGTGACGGTCCAGGGGCATGTGATCCCCCGGTGGGACGACTCGCTGGCCGTCGTCCCGACAACTCCCGAGGCGGGTACGTCGGTCGTGGCGAAGATCCGCGACGAGTCCACGCTCCAGAACTGGTCGACCGACGCGTCACCGAACAGCCCCAAGTCCCTGCCGATCGTGGGCGGCGGCCGGGCGACGGTCCCACCGGCCGGCCCGAAGTCCGCCCGCCGTGACACAGGCGGGTCGGCGGAGCGGAACAGGGGGCGTCAGGCAGGTGGCAGGGGTTGCGAAACGCCCGAGCGCGACGACAACGATGTCCGCGGCCGTGCCGGCCGGGAGAACTGCGACGACGCTCGCTTCGACGGCTGACGGGCGGAGTCCCGGGTCGCTGAGTCCCGGGTCGTCGTCGGGGCCACGAGCGTGTCCGCGAAGTCCCGCCCGGCCCGCGACCAGATGGACGGCACCTCTCCCCCGTGATCCCGAGGGGGCACGGGAGGTGCCCCGCCGGGGTCGGTCGTCGGGAGCGAGCGGCGGGAGCGAGCGGTCGCGACGCCGGCGGGGGGGCCGGGCGACACCCCGTAAGGGCTGTCACGTCATCCCCGGCGGGCGCACGACGACAGCCACGGCACCTCGCCGCGCGTTGTCGGACCGCCCGGGATACGCCCGGTATGAGGGCGACTCCCGCCTTGCGACGCACCGCCTCGGACGCCGCGCGCCGATCCACCGGGGAGTACCGGACAGCCCTTAGGTGACGCCGGTCCCCCGTGCCATCAACAGGCCGACGTCCAGCGCCGCGACGGCGACCGCGCCGACGAAGGGGGCCTTCTCCCGGCGGCGGCCGAGCAGCAGGCCCGTGACCGCGATCGTGGCGGCGGCCAGCGGGACGAGCACCGCGCCCGCGCCGGTACGGCCCTGCGGGCCCAGCGTCAGCACCACCGACGCCGCGACCAGCGGGACGGGGAGCAGCAACCGGCTGCCGGTGGCGCCGAGTCGGTGCGGCAGCCCTCGTACGCCGGTCGCCAGGTCACCTCGGATGTCGGGCAGGACGTCCGCCAGGTGCGCCCCGACACCGAGCAGCGCACCGGCGGTGACGGCCCACCAGGCCGGCCAGGGGCCGCCGGGCAGACTCAGTGAGACGAGGGCCGGCAGGCTCGCGAATCCGATCGCGTACGGCAGCCAGGACAGCGGTGTGGCCTTGAGCCACAGGTTGTACGCCCAGGCCGCGACCACCGCGAGCAGATGCGCGGCACCGGCGAGCGCGCCGCAGGCCAGGGAGAGCGGCACGCAGAGCGCGAGCGCGCCGAACGCCGCCGCCCACACCGTCCCTTGACCGACCGTGCCCGCGGCGACGGGTTTGTCGCGGCGGCCGTTGACGATGTCGCGCCGGGCGTCGTACGCGTCGTTGCACCACCCCACGGAGAGCTGACCGGTCAGTACCGCTGCGGTGAGCAGCGGCCAACGGCCCGCGCCGTGGCCCGCGGTGACGGCGAGTGCGAGGGTGAGCGCGGTGACCGCGACCACAGGCCCCGGGTGACAGGACAGGGCCAGGCCCCGTCCGGCTCTCAGCAGCCGCGCGCCGCGCGGGGTTTGGGCGTTGCCGGGCCCGCCGTCGCGCGGACGCGTCGCCGGGTCCACAACGGCGGTGACGACGGCGGTGACATCGGAGGTCGTACCGGCGGTCGCACAGGGGGTCGCACCGGCGGTCGTATCTGCGTCCACGCGCCGATCGTAGGCGCGCGGGCCCCGTCCACGTGGCAGCCGGACGGGCGACTTACGGTGTCTCATCCATTCCCGCGGGTGTTGGGAGGGTTATGACATCCTCAGGCCGGAATCGATGACCCGAATCGCCGCCGTGCACGGCGTCCTGGCTCCGTACCGCCACACCCAGTCCGAGATCACCGACATGGTGGCGCGCACCTGCCTGCCGGCCGGGACCGACCGGCGCCTACTGGACCGGTTGCACGCGAGCGCGCGGGTCCGCTCACGCCACATGGCCCTGCCGCTGGACGACTACGTCAAGATCGACGGGTTCGGCGCCGCCAACGACGTCTTCATCGAGGTCGCGGGTGATCTGGGCGCCGAGGCGGTGCGCGGAGCGCTCGGTACGGCGGGGCTCCGGCCCGAGGACGTGGACCTGCTGATGTTCACCTCCGTCACCGGCGTGGCCGCTCCTTCCGTGGACGCGCGCCTGGTCGGGCGGCTGGGGCTGCGTCCCGATGTGAAACGGGTGCCCGTCTTCGGACTGGGGTGCGTCGCGGGCGCTGCGGGCGTCGCGCGGCTCCACGACTATCTGCGGGGCTGGCCGGAGCAGGTGGCCGTGCTGCTCTCGGTCGAGCTGTGCTCGCTCACCTTCCAGCGCGACGACGCGTCGATGGCGAATCTGGTGGCGACCGGGCTGTTCGGTGACGGGGCGGCGGCGGTCGTAGCGGTCGGCGAGCACTTCCCCGCGACGCCGGAGGCCGCCGCTGTGGGTCCTTCGGCCGACGCCACCGCCGGTCCCTCGGTCGTCGCCACTCGCAGCCGGATGTACCCGGACACCGGCCATGTCATGGGCTGGTCGGTCACCGGCACCGGCTTCCGGGTCGTCCTCGACGCGTCGGTGCCCGAGGTCGTCCGCCGCTTCCTCGCCGACGACGTACGCGCCTTCCTCGCGGAACACGGGCTGACACCCGGCGACATCACCGCGTGGGTCTGCCACCCCGGCGGCCCGAAGGTCCTGGAGGCCGTGGGCGAGTCGCTGGACCTGCCCGACGGCGCCCTCGACCTCACGTGGCGCTCGCTGTCCGAGGTGGGGAACCTGTCGTCGTCATCGGTCCTGCACGTCCTGCGTGACACCCTCGCCCACCGCGCCCCGGAGCCGGGCAGTCCCGGCCTGATGATCGCGATGGGCCCCGGATTCTGCTGCGAACTCGTCCTGCTTCGCTGGTGAGTTGGAGAACTCATGTGGTGGTACACGGCATTGGTGCTGGCCGTCGCCGGCGAGCGGATCGCCGAACTCGTCGTCGCACGGCGCAACGCCCGCTGGAGTCTGGCGCGCGGCGGTACGGAGACCGGGCGCGGGCACTACCCGGCGATGGTCGTCCTGCACACCGGTCTGCTGGTCGGCGCGCTCGCCGAACCGGCCCTGACCGGACGGCCGTTCGTGCCGGCGTTCGGCTGGACGATGGTGGGCGTGGTCGTCGCGGCCCAGGGGCTGCGCTGGTGGTGCATCCGGACCCTGGGGCCGCGCTGGAACACCAGGGTGATCGTCGTGCCCGGCCTTCCGCTGGTCTCGGGCGGCCCCTACCGGCTGCTGCGCCATCCGAACTACGTCGCCGTCGTCGCCGAGGGCCTGGCGCTGCCGCTGGTGCACGGGGCGTGGGTGACGGCCGTGGTCTTCACGGGGCTCAACGCCGCCTTGATGGCGGTCCGGATCCGGTGCGAGAACACGGCGCTCGGGGTCGCGCCGGCCGGGGCCCCGGCGTGATCGACGTGCTGATCGCCGGCGGCGGCCCCGCCGGTCTGGCCGCCGGGATCCACGCCGCCCATGCGGGGCTGCGGGCCGTGGTGGTGGAGCCGCGTACCGGCCCGGTGGACAAGGCGTGCGGGGAGGGCATCATGCCGGGCGGCGTGGCGGCGCTGCGCGCGATGGGTGTCGAGGTGTCGGGGCGCGAACTGCGCGGCATCCACTACCGGGACGGTGTACGCGTCGCCGAGGCGTGCTTCCGGGACGGGGCGGGTCTGGGTGTGCGCCGTACGGAGCTGCACGCCGCGCTGCGGCGGCGGGCGGACGCCCTCGGTGTGGAGACGGTGCGGGGCAAGGTCGGTGAGGTGCGGCAGAGCGCCGACCGGGTCGTCGCCGGGGGCAGGACGGCGCGGTGGCTGATCGCCGCCGACGGGCTGCACTCGCCGATCCGCCGGGGCCTGGGCCTTGCCCTGCCGGACCGCGCGCCGTCCCGCTACGGGCTGCGGCGGCATTTCCGGGTGGCGCCGTGGTCGGACTTCGTGGAGGTCCACTGGTCGCGGCACGGCGAGGCGTACGTGACACCGGTCGGGGACGATCTCGTCGGGGTGGCCGTGCTGAGCCGCGAGCGCCGGGGGTACGGCGAACACCTGGGCCGATTCCCGGACTTGGCGCCGCTGCTGGGCGAACGCCCGGCGAGCGGCGTACGCGGCGCGGGTCCGCTGCGGCAGCGGGTGAGCCGGCCGCTGGCCGGGCGGGTGCTGCTCGTCGGCGACGCCGCCGGCTACGTGGACGCGCTGACCGGGGAGGGCGTCGCGCTGGCCCTGTCGACGGCGGGGGCGGCGGTGCGCGCGCTCGCCGAGGGCCGGCCGCAGACGTATCCGGCGGCCTGGTCGAGACTGACGAGACGTCACCGCCTGCTCACGGAGGGCCTGTTGTACGCCACTCGCAGCCCGCGCGCGGCACGCCTGATCGTGCCCGCCGCGGCCCGGCTGCCGTCCGTCTTCGCCGCGGCGGTCCACGCGCTCCGGTAGCGGGCGCCGGGTCCTCAGACGCCCGTGCCCGGCTGGAACCAGGTGGGCTCGTCCTCAAGTGACTGCTTGATACGGAACCGGGCGAACTCCCGCAGCTCCGGCAGCGCGTCCACGGGGAACCAGGCGACCTCCAGGGACTCCTCGTCGTTGACCCTGGCCTCCCCGCCGACCGCGCGGCAGCGCATCGTGATGTCCATGTACTGGCACTGATCCCCGTTGGGGTACGTGACGGGCTCCGGCAGCGCCTGGACGAGGACGACGCGCTCGGCCTCGCAGCGTACGGCGGTCTCCTCGTACACCTCGCGCTCCGCCGTCACCGCGGGCTGCTCCCCGGGCTCCGAGATCCCGCCGATGACGGACCAGTCGCCGGTGTCGGCCCGCCTGCCCAGCAGCACGCGTCCGTCGTCGTCGAAGACGATCGCGCTGACTCCGGGGAGAAACAGCAACTGGTGACCGGCGGTGGCACGGATCTCGCGGATGAAGTCTGGCGTTCCCATGCCACGACCCTATGCGTGGGTCAGCCCGCGTCGTCGGCGGCGGGGCTCCTGCGGGCGCGTACGGCCCGCACGGCGACCAGGCCGAGACCGCCGAGGGCGATCGCGGCCAGCAGCGCCTCGGGCAGCGTGCCCATCCTGGTGGCGGGCGTCTGCGAGGAGCGCAGCGGCATCTCACGGACGAGCGCGTCGGGTGTGAACATCTTCGTCTGCTCGACGACCTCGCCGTCCGGCATGATCATCGCGCTCACGCCACTGGTGACGGGGACGACGACGGCCCGGCTGTGCTCGACGGCCCGCACGCGGGACATCGCCAGCTGCTGGTAGGTCATCTCGCTGCGCCCGAAGGTGGCGTTGTTGCTCGGCACGGTGATCAGCTGCGCCCCCTGGGTGACGGTGTCGCGCACCGCCCAGTCGAAGGCCGCCTCGTAGCAGGTGGCGAGACCGACCTTCGTCCCGGCCAGGTCGAACACGCCCACCTTGTCGCCGGGACCGAAGTCACGTCGTACCCGGTCGACGTCGGAGCTGAAGATCCGTACGAAGGAACGCATCGGGATGTACTCGCCGAACGGCTGGACATGGCGCTTGTCGTACGTCGCGACGGGCCCGCTGCCGGGCTCCCACTGGATCAGGGTGTTGCGCAGCTTGCCGGTGTCGGGCGAGAGCACCGAGCCGATCACCGTCGGCACACCGATCGCCTTGACCGCGTCGTCGATGACGAGGCGCGCGTCGCCGTTGCGGTAGGGGTCGAGGTCCGAGGAGTTCTCGGGCCACAGGACGAAGTCCGGCTTCGGCTCCTTGCCGGCCTTGACGTCGGCGGCGAGCTGTTCGGTGCGGGCGGCGTGGTTGTCGAGCACGGCGCGGCGCTGGGCGTTGAAGTCCAGCCCCAGCTGCGGCACGTTGCCCTGGATCGCGGCGACGGTCGCGGTGCCGTCCTCGGCCGAGTCGTCCACGAGGGGCAGCGCGGCGAGGGCGCCCGCGACGGGGACGAGTACGGACAGCGCGGCGACGGCCACGGCGGCGCGCGGCACCTGGCGCGGCGCGCCGTCGGTCCCGGCGGCGCGTGCGGCCCGGTGCGCGAGGACCTGGCGGACCGCCTCGTACAGGCCGAATCCGCACAGCGCGACGGCGAAGCCCAGTACGGGCGTACCGCCCACCGCGGCGAGGGGGAGGAACACGCCGTCCGCCTGGCCGAAGGCGATCTTGCCCCAGGGGAAGCCGCCGAACGGCACGCGGGCACGGGCGGCCTCGCCCAGGATCCAGACGGCCGCGGCGAACAACGGCCACGCGGGCAGCCGGGACACGGCGGCGATTCCCACCCCCACGACACCGATGAACAGCGCGGAGACGGCGGCCAGAGCGACCCACGGCAGCGGGCCCACCTCTTCGCCGGTCCACTTCAGCAGCGGCAGCAGGAATCCGAGACCGGCGAGGAAGCCGAGTCCGAACCCGGCACGCGGCCGACGGCCACGCAACGTCCAGCCGAGGAGCGCGAATCCGGGCAGCGCCAGCCACCACAGCGGGCGGGGCGGGAAGCTCGCGAAGAGCAGCAGCCCGGACAGTGCGGCGGCGCCGGGCCGTACGAACCGGCGCGGCCACCGCCTCCCGTCGGGCGCGGGTGCGGGCTCGGCGGGTTCGACGGGGGTGATGGTGGTGCTCACCCGGCGGAGTCTACGGTGGCCCCGCCGAGAGGCGGGAGTCCGGCCTACGAAGGGGCCTCCGCCGGAGGCCGCCCGGCCGACGCCGGAAGGAAGGCGGGGCCGATCTCGGCCGCCCGGCGATCGGGGGCCGACCGCGGGGGTCAGACGTCGGGTGACCCGCCCCTGACCGCGCTGCCGCCCGTCGCCCCGCCGAGACCCGGCTTGCCCGGAGGCGGCTTGCCGAGGCCCACCTTGCTCGTGGCCGCCGCGCGGAGCCGGTCGCGGATGACGCGGACCGCCGCCTCGGCGTCGTCGACGGTCACCGTGAACGTCCTGCCGTCGCCCAGGCTCAGCACGACGCCCTCGCCGCGCCGTACCACCACGGCCGTGCCCTGCTCGGGTCGCCAGCGGTAGCCCCAGCCGCCCCATTGGCGGGGCGTGACGCTGGGTACGAAGTCGGCGCCGGTCACATGGGTGAGCGGGATACGGCGGCGCGGCAGCCCGACGTGGCCGCAGCGCACCTCCAGGTGCTCGTGATCGACCTTGACCGCCACGTGTACGAAGGCCAGCGTGCCGAAGAGGATCAGCAGCCCGGCGGCCACGCAGCCGACCACCGAGGCGGCCAGCGCGACGATGCCGGCCTCCCAGGAGGATTGGATCGCCAGCTCGATACCCAGCGCGAGGCAGGCGACGCCCACCACGGCGAACAGCCACTGAATGCGGTTGGTCGCTCGACCGGTCCAGATTTCGGGGAGGGGCACTGTGCCAGGCCCCCCTCGTCGGGGGTGCTCCGTCATGGTTGCAGCGTACTCACGAACCGCCCGGGGAGCACCGCCGCGACGGGATCCGGAATGCCGACGTCCACGGCGCCCCTTACGCCGCCCCGCGCCCGCGCACCGCAGTGACGACGGCCACAGGCGGACCGGCGGGCCCAGGTCCGGTCCGGGCTCATCCGGCAAGATCGCCCGGACCGGGTCCAGGTCGGGTCTTCAAAGTCCCGCCTGGCCCGCGGGCGGACGGCGATACTTCGAAGACCCGCCCTAGTGCGCGTGGGTGACCGCGGCGAGCAGTCGGCCCTCCGCGTAGGTCAGTGCCGCGTCGGTCAGCGTGGCGCGGTGGCCGCCCAGCAGGACGGTGAGGCCGCCCGGCCCGGCGTCCGCCGCGGGGGCCGGTATGTCACCGAGCCGGCGGAGCGCCTGCGCGGCCACGGCGTCGGCCGAGCCGTGCAGCGTCACCTCGGGCAGTCCGGGCTGCCGCAGGGCCGCCCGGATGCGTTCGCCGACGAGTTCGTAATGGGTGCAGCCCAGGACGACGGTCCTCACCTCGCGCGGGGTACGGATCGCGGCCGCCGCGATGGCGCGGTCGATGCCCGCCTCGTCGGCGTGCTCCACGGCGTCGGCGAGACCGGGACACGGCACCTCGGTGACGTCGACCGAGGCGGCGAAGGTACGGATGAGGTCGCGCTGGTAGGGGCTGCCCGTGGTCGCCGGGGTGGCCCAGATCGCGACGGGCCCGCCCCCGGCCGCCGCCGGCTTGATCGCGGGGACCGTGCCGATGACGGGAAGACCGGGCTCCAGGGCGGCGCGCAGCGCGGGCAGGGCGCGTACCGACGCGGTGTTGCAGGCGACGATCAGCGCGTCGGGCCGGTGCTCGGCGGCGGCGCGGGCCACGGTGAGCGCGCGGGCCGTGACATCCTCCGGCGTACGCGGGCCCCACGGCATGCTGCCGGGGTCGGAGGAGAGCACGAGACCGGCGTCCGGCCGGAGCCGGCGCATTGCGGCGGCCGCGGCGAGCAGCCCGAGACCGGAGTCCATCAGCGCGATCTTCACCCGGTCACCATAGACGACCGCCCTTGCGGTCCCGCCGATGTGGGGCAGACTGCGGCGAATGAGCGCCATCGCCTGGATCGCCGCGGTCTCGCTGGCCGCGTGGGGTTTCCTGTTGCTGGGTCAGGGATTCTTCTGGCGCACGGATCAGCGGCTGCCGCCGCGTGAGGCTCCGTCGCGCTGGCCGTCCGTCGCCGTGGTCGTGCCCGCGCGTGACGAGGCCCCGATGCTGCCGGTGAGCCTGCCGTCGCTGCTGGCGCAGGACTATCCGGGGCCGGCGGAGATCTTCCTCGTCGACGATTCCAGCACCGACGGTACGGGCGCCGTGGCCAGGGAGCTGGCCGAGCGGTTCGGCGGGCTGCCGCTGACGGTGGTCTCCCCGCCGGAGCCGGAGCCCGGCTGGACGGGGAAGCTGTGGGCACTGCGCCACGGCATCGCACTGGCGCGGGAGGGACGGCCCGACTACCTCCTCCTTACGGACGCGGACATCGCCCATGAGCCGGACAGTCTGCGCGAACTGGTCGCGGCCGCGCGGACGAACGGCCTCGACATGGTCTCCCAGATGGCCCGGCTGCGGGTGGCGACCGCGTGGGAGCGGCTGATCGTGCCCGCCTTCGTCTACTTCTTCGCGCAGCTGTATCCGTTCCGCCGGGTCAACAAGCCGGGGGCGCGTACGGCGGCGGCGGCCGGCGGCTGCGTACTGCTGCGGACGGAGACCGCCGAGCGGGCGCGGATTCCCGACTCGATCCGGCAGGCCGTGATCGACGACGTGTCGCTGGCGCGCGCGGTGCGGGACGCCGGGGGCCGGATCTGGCTCGGCCTCGCGGAGCGGGTGGACAGTGTGCGCCCGTATCCGCGGCTGACCGATCTGTGGCGGATGGTGGCGCGGAGCGCGTACGCCCAACTCCTGCACAACCCGCTGCTGCTGGTCGGCACGGTGGCCGGACTCGCGGTCGTCTATCTGGCGCCGCCCGTCGGCGTGTACGCGGGCCTGTCGGGCGGCGACGCGCCGGCCGGTCTGCTGGGCGGCGCCGCGTGGGCGGTGATGGCCGGGACGTACGTACCGGTGCTGCGGTACTACCGGCAGTCGCTCTGGCTCGCTCCCCTGCTGCCCTTCACCGCCCTGCTCTACCTCTTGATGACCGTCGACTCGGCCGTGCGGCACCACCGGGGCCGCGGTGCGGCCTGGAAGGGGCGTACGTACGCCCGTCCGGAGGCCGCACCGGAGCGTTGAGGCGGGTCGCTGCCGGACCGGGGGTCACTTCCGGCCGGGCGTCCAGTTCATGCCCCAGCCGTAGGCGTAGTCGATGGTGCGCTGCGGGCTGACGCCGCGTTCCGGTACGAGAAAACGCGCCTCGCGCTGGACCAGCAGATCGGAGCCGGTATTGGTGATCAATGCGAGCGCGCAGACCGTGGAGGGAACCGTGCACTCGCCGAGTGAGAAGTCGATCGCGGCGCCGTTCTGCGGCTGGAGCGTGACCGTCGCGTCGAGATCGGCGAAGCTGCGCGCGCCTTCGTAGATCGTCACGAAGATGACGACGCGGCGCAGTTGGTTCTTGTGGTCGAGGTTGATGCTGAGATTCTCGCCGTTGGCCGAACCGCCGGTGCGGTCGTCGCCGTCGAGATGGATGAACGGCGGCTGGTGAAGCGCGCCGAAGGCATTGCCGAGCGCTTGGACGACGCCTTTGCGGCCGTCGGTCAGTTCGTAGAGGGCGCACAGGTCGAGGTCGAGGTCGCCGTGCATGGCGACGGCCCGGCCGAGCTTGGCGCCCCAGCCCTTGAACTGCTTGCGCACCTGCCAGCTGAGATTGACGCGCATCTCACCGGAATTCCCGCCCTGCTTGGACAGCGAGACGGTCGGCGCTTCCTTGGTGAGTGTGACCTTGCTGAGCCGCACCGGGGTCGCGG
>NZ_JARJHW010000170.1:0-16338 GCF_040560175.1 Streptomyces panacea | reverse complement strand
AGAGACAGGCGCAGGCGCGGCGAGTGGCGTGCGGGGTGCTGCGAGTGAGGTGCGGGGTGCGGCGGGCGGGCGGAATCGCTCGTTCGGGTGGCCGAGTTATCCACAACTGGTGAGTTGTCCACGGTAATTCGACCCCTTCGGCGAGATCGACGGGGAGTGCCTACCGTCTGGTGGCATGACTCTCCGATCACACTCCGTGACCAGCGGCCCCGGTCGCGCTCCGGCATCCGACAACCGTGTCCGTCAGGTTCGTCAGGCCCGCCACGCCGTCGGCCGTGGCCGGTCCTTCGTCTCCCCCGCGCCACGCTCGCGCCACAGGCGCGCGGGGACGACACCCGCGACCACGGCGTTACGCCGCCGCGCCGACGCACTGTTCGCGGTGGGGTTCGCGGATGCGGGGGCGGCGCGGTCGGCCGCGGCGGTGGGCAGCCCGGCTCCGGCTCCCGTTCCGGTGCCGACTCCGGCGTCAACAGCGTTGCCGACAGGAGGCCGCGCGGTGGTGGCGCCCGGTGCGGGGGAGCAGCCGGGTGGGCGGCGCGAGCGGGTCTGGGTGGCCGTGCGGGAGCGGTTGCCGTTGTGGGTGCAGCTCAGATGCGGGCTTGAGCCGAAGACACTGGCCGCGCTCGTGGTGGTGCTGGTCGTGGCCGTCGTACTGGCGGTGCAGCACTTCTGGTCCGGCCGACCCCAGTCGGTCAGCGCGCCGGAGACGGTCCGTGAAGCGGCGGCCGCGACCGGGCCCGCGCGCGATCCCGTGCCGCCGTCGGGGACGTCGGGGCCGTCGTCGGCGGGCGCGTCGCCGGCCGGGCGCGTCGTGGTCGACGTCAGCGGCAAGGTGCGCAGCCCCGGCGTCCGCCGACTGCCCACGGGGTCGAGGGTCACCGACGCGCTGCGGGCGGCCGGGGGAGCCGAGCCCGGCGCCGATTTGACCGGGCTGAACCGGGCACGGGTGCTGGTGGACGGTGAGCAGGTGGTCGTCGGTGGCCCGGCGCCACCAGGACAGGTCGCCGCAGCGCCCGGCACGGGCGTGGCGGGTCCGGAGGGCGCGCCGGTGAGTCTCGGCACGGCCACCGTCGAACAGCTCGACACACTGCCCGGCGTCGGACCGGTGCTCGCGCGGCACATCATCGACTACCGCACCCAGCACGGCGGATTCAGCTCCGTCGACCAGTTGCGCGAAGTGAACGGGATCGGCGAACGCCGGTTCGCCGACATCGAGCCCCGCGTGCGGCTGTGACCCGCGCGGCCGTGCACACGGCCTCAGGGAATCCGCTGGGCGCCGCCGCGCCCCGCCAGGAGGGCCCGGCCGATCTGCGGTTGGTGCCACCCGCGTTGGCGGCCTGGGCCGCCGCGGCGCTGGCGACGGGCGCACCGGGGAGCCGGGTCGGCGCCGTGGTATCGGCCGGGCTCCTCGTGGCGGGGGTGTTGCTGGTCCGGGCCGCCCTGGTGCCGGGACCAGGGCCGAGGGGCGCGCGGCGGCGGGTGAACGGGGTCGCCGTCGCCACTGTGCTGCTCTGCGCCGTCGCGGGGGCGGGGTCCGCCTGGTTGCACGGCGCGGACCGGCATCGAGGCCCGGTGCCCGGACTGGCGGATCGGTACGCACGCGTCACGGTGGACCTGACGGTCACCTCCGACCCCCGCCCCACCAGACCACGGGTGCACGGCGACAGGCTCTCGTCGGCGGGCCTCGTCCTGGACGCGGACCTCACGCGTGTGTCGTCCGCCGACGGAGCCGTCACCACCGTCCGTACGCCGGTGCTCGTGCTCGCCGAAGCGGGGGAGGGCGCCGAGGCGTGGCAGCGGCTGCTGCCCTCGACCGGGCTCAGGCTGGCCGGGCGGCTCGCGCCGCCCACGGAGGGCGACGAGAGGTACGCGGCGTTGCTACGGGCGGAGGCGGGCGGGCCGCCGCGGGTCGTACGCCCACCGACCGGCCTGCAACGCACCGCAGGCCACCTGCGCGCCGGACTGCGTGCGGCGACGGAGGGGCTCCCGCCGGACGCCCGTGCCCTGCTCCCGGGACTGGTCGTAGGGGACACCTCCCGTATCCCGCCCGAGCTGCGCGACGCGTTCACGGCGACCGATCTCTCCCATCTGCTCGCCGTCTCCGGAAGCAATCTGACGATCGTCCTCGCCCTGCTCATCGGGCCGCCCGGGCTCGCGCTGCGGGCCGAGCGGCGCGGGCTCGCCCCACGTCTGGGGATCTCGCTGCGGTCGACCGCGGTGTTCGGCGGGGCGCTCACGCTCGCCTTCGTGGTGGTCTGCCGACCGGAGCCCAGCGTGCTGCGGGCGGCGGCCTGCGGACTGATCACCCTGCTCGCCATCGGCACCGGCCGGCGCAGATCGCTGATCCCGGCGCTGGCCGCCGCCGTACTGCTCCTCGTCCTCTGGGACCCCGCTCTGGCACGCAGCTTCGGCTTCGTCCTGTCCGTGCTCGCCACCGGCGCGCTGCTCACCATCGGGCCGCGCTGGAGTGCTGCGATGCGGCGGCGCGGGGTGCCGCCCAGGCTCGCCGAGGTGCTGGCGGCAGCGGCGGCGGCACAGGCCGTGTGCGCCCCGGTGGTGGCGGTGTTCGCCGCGCGGGTCAGCCTCGTCGCGATCCCCTGCAATCTGTTCGCGGAGCTGGCGGTGGCGCCCGCGACGGTGCTCGGGTTCGCGGCGCTCGCCACCGCGCCGCTGACGATGCCGATGGCCGAGCTGCTGGCCCGGTGCGCGGGCTGGCCCGCCGGATGGATCGCCTCGGTCGCCCGCACGGGTGCGGCGCTGCCGGGGGCCGAGGCCGAGTGGCCCGGCGGCTGGCGAGGCGGGGCGCTGCTCGCTGTCGTCACGGTCCTCGTCGTGTACGCGGTACGGCGCATACGGGGCCACCCGTGGGTCGCCGCCGCCTGCGCGGTGCTCCTGCTGCTGGCCGTCCTGCGGCCGGCGCCCCTCACCCGGATGGTCAGCGGATGGCCGCCGCCGGGCTGGACGCTGGCGATGTGCGACGTCGGCCAGGGCGACACCGTGGTGCTCGCGGCCGGCGAGGGCGCGGGTGTCGTCGTGGACGCCGGGCCCGACCCCCGGCTGGCCGACCGCTGTCTGCGGGACCTCGGGATCACCCGGGTACCGCTGCTCGTGGTGAGCCACTTCCACGCCGATCATGTGACGGGGCTGCCCGGGGTGCTGCGTGGCAGGAGGGTCGGTGCCATCCAGACGACGACCCTTCAGGAGCCTTGGGAACAGAGCGAGTTCGTACGGCGTACGGCGCGAGCCGCGCGCGTGCCGCTGGTGCGCGCGATACCGGGGGAGCGGCGCCGGGTCGGGCCGCTCGACTGGCGGGTGCTGTGGCCGAGGGCCGGGCCGGGGCTGGGCGCGGGCGGGCCGAACGACGCGAGTCTCACCCTGCTCGTCCGGACGGCCGGCGGACCGACGCTGCTGCTGCTCGGGGATCTCGAACCGCCCGCCCAGCAGGGCCTGTCCAGGGACCACCCGGACCTGCCGCCGGTGGACGTGCTGAAGGTGGCGCACCACGGCTCGGCCTTCCAGGACCCGGGACTGCTGCGTGCGGTGCGGCCCCGGCTGGCCCTGATCTCCTGCGGCCGGGACAACCCGTACGGCCATCCATCGCCCCGGACAGTCCGCGCGCTGCGCGCCGGGGGAGCGGTGGTGCTGCGTACCGACACGGACGGCGCCGTAGCCGTGACGGGCACGGGGGCGGGGTTGCGGGCGGTGCCACGCGGGCCCGAGTGAGTGGGAGGGCCGGCCGGCCGGGGCCGGGCCCGCCCTCCGGACCAGGACGAACGACGCATGGTGGGAAGGAGGGTGCCGGGCCAGACTTGAGGACATGGACATGTCTCGGACCATCTCCGACTATCTGCACCGGATCGGGGCCGACCGGCCCGTCGTACCCGACGCCGTGGCGCTGCGGGATCTTCAGGTACGGCACCTGCGGACCGTGCCGTTCGAGAATCTCTCCGTGCACCTGGCGGAGGAGATCGTCCTCGAAGAGAGGGCGCTGGTCGACAAGGTCGTGAACAGGAGAAGGGGAGGTTTCTGCTACGAACTCAACGGCGCCTTCGCGGTGCTGCTGCGGGAACTGGGCTTCCGGGTGACGCTCCTTCAGGCCCGGGTGTTCACGTCGGACGGCGGGCTGGGGATCCCGTACGACCACATGACGCTCCTCGTCGAGACGCGCGCGCCGGCCGGGACCGGGACCGGGTCGGGAAGCAGTGTGGAGCGGTGGCTCGCCGATGTCGGCTTCGGGAGTCACAGCACCCACCCGCTGGCCTTCGACGAGCGCGGTGACCAGGAGGACCCGGCCGGTACGTTCCGGGT
This sequence comes from Streptomyces panacea, assembly GCF_040560175.1. Taxonomy (NCBI): domain Bacteria; kingdom Bacillati; phylum Actinomycetota; class Actinomycetes; order Kitasatosporales; family Streptomycetaceae; genus Streptomyces; species Streptomyces panacea. The sequence goes on along the minus strand of NZ_JARJHW010000170.1, from coordinate 12,030 downwards.
CGTGGAGGCGCCGGAGGGCGACATCGACGTCGTGCGGGACGGCAGGCGCCAGTTCCGCGTCGACCAACGGCCGCGTGCGCTGGCCGACTTCACCGCCGGGGCCTGGTACCACCGGACCTCGCCCGACTCGCATTTCACCCGGTCCCTGGTCTGTTCCCGCAACACCCACGACGGCCGGATCACGCTCAGCGGCCACAAGCTCGTCACCACCGTGGGCGGCCGGCGCCGCGAGCGGGAGCTGGTCGAGGACACCGAGATCCTGGCCGCCTACCGGGAGCACTTCGGTCTCGACCTGGACCAGGTGCCCCGGGCCATGACCAACCGGAAGAGGGAGGGACTTAGCTGGACGTCCGGTACTTGCGGGTAGAGGAACGGCCAAACCGCCTCCGAGCGCCCGTGTTTGCCCTGAACGGCACAAGGGTGATCGAATGCCTACTCGTCAAAGGTCCGTGTATTCGGCAACGATGTGGTTCCGGGTGCGGGCCCGAGTCCCGAACAGCACGGGGGTGTGCAGGATGCTCAAACGTTGGTTCGGCGGGCGCGCGGCCGGCGCAGCGCAGGCCGGTCCGCTCGCGGACGTGTCGGTGTCGCCCACGGCGGGCGTACTGAGTTGCCGCGTTCTCGATCCCGGCGGTGAACCCGTCCGGCGGGCCGAGTACGTCCTCAGTGACAGCTCGGGCCGGAAGGTCGTCGCCGGGGAGACCGATCCGTTCGGCTCGGTCGTGGCGACCGTCCCGGCGGGTGAGTACCGGCTGGCGGTCACGGCCGACGGCCTCACGCCCTTCCACCGCAACGCCACGGTGAGCGAGAGCGCGCACGCGGGCCTCGGCGACGTGACCCTCCAGATCGCGACGCGCCCGCCACTGCCCGAGCCGGGAGAGTGGGAGATCGAGCCCATGCACTCCCAGATCGGCTTCACCGCGCGCCATATCGGCCTGGCGCGGATCCACGGCCGGTTCAACACCTTCGCCGGCGCCGTGCGGATAGCCGAGCGCATGGACCAGTCCGCGATGCACGTGATCATCGACGCCTCGTCCATCGACACCAACGTGCGGATGCGCGACGACCATCTGCGCTCGGCGGACTTCCTCGACGTGGGGAACTACCCGACGCTGGAGTTCTACAGCGACCGCTTCGTCCACCGCGGCGGCGGCCACTGGGGCGTGACCGGTGCGCTGACCCTGCACGGCGTGAGCCGTACGGTCACCCTGGACACCCGCTACCTGGGCATCGGCAGCGGCATGGAGGGCGAGACCCGCGCGGCCTGCCGCGCCACGACGGAGCTGCACCGCGAGGACTTCACCCTCACCTGGCAGACGATGCTGGCCCGTGGCATCGCCGTCGTCGGCTCCAGCATCTCCATCGACCTGGACATCCAGATCGTCCGCAAGACCTAGTGCCTGTCGTTCGGGTCTTGCCGGGCTCGCGGTCCCTGGCACGCACGCCCGCCGCGTTGTCGTCGGTCGCCAACGCCTGGGCGGCGTCCGCTCCGCACCGTCCGCCCGCTACTCCTGCGGTGCTTCGAGCCAGCCCTCGTACTCCGCCGCGAAGGCGTCCAGTGCCGTGGGGTCGAGCCGCGCCCGCGCGTCCTCGATCACGACCAGCCACTGCGCGTCCTCGGCGTCGTCCTCGCCGGCCAGGGCGTCCCGTACGAGCTGGGGCTCCTCCACCACCCCGAAGCGGTCGGCGAGTTCACCCGCCAGTTCCTCGGCGGCGTCGCGGTCGGGCAGCACCAGTACATGTCGAACATCGCTCACCCGCCCATTGTCCCGTACGCGGGCGGCCCGCCGGGCGGTGTCGGTGGCGCGTGCGATGCTGGACCGCGATGGCCACCAGGAAGACTTCCCCCGACGATCCGCTCGCCCCTCTCACGCTCGCCGTGGGCCAGGAGGACCTGCTGCTGGACCGCGCCGTCCAGCAGGTCGTGGCGGCGGCCCGCGCCTCCGACCCGGACACCGACGTGCGCGACCTCTCCTCCGACCAGCTCCACCCGGGCACCCTCGCCGAGCTGACCAGCCCTTCGCTGTTCGCCGAGCGCAAGGTCGTCGTCGTACGGAACGCGCACGACCTCGCCGCCGACACGATCAAGGACGTCAAGGCGTATCTCGACGCGCCGGCCGAGGAGATCACGCTCGTGCTCCTGCACGCGGGCGGGCCCAAGGGCAAGGCCCTGCTGGACGCCGCCCGCAAGGCCGGTGCCCGTGAGGTGGTCTGCGCGAAGACGACCAAGCCGGCCGAGCGGCTCAACTTCGTACGGTCGGAGTTCCGCGCGCTGGGCCGGTCGGCCACGCCCGAGGCGTGCCAGGCGCTCGTCGACTCGATCGGTAGCGACCTGCGGGAGCTGGCGAGCGCGGTGTCGCAGCTCGCCGCCGACGTCGAGGGCGCGATCGACGACGCCGTCGTCGCCCGCTACTACACGGGCCGCGCCGAGGCCTCCAGCTTCACCGTCGCCGACCGGGCCGTGGAGGGCCGCGCGGCCGACGCGCTCGAAGCGCTGCGCTGGTCGCTGTCGACCGGTGTCCCGCCCGTACTGATCACCAGCGCCCTCGCCCAGGGTGTACGCGCCATCGGCAAGCTGTCGTCGGCACGGGGAGGCCGGCCCGCCGACCTCGCCCGTGAGCTGGGCATGCCGCCGTGGAAGATCGACAAGGTGCGTCAGCAGATGCGGGGCTGGACCCCGGACGGGGTGGCGACGGCGCTGCGCGCGGTCGCGGCGGCCGACGAGGGCGTCAAGGGCGGTGGCGCGGACCCCGAGTACGCGCTGGAGAAGGCGGTCGTCACGATCGCCCACGCGGCCCGCGCCGGCCGCTGAGCGACAGCCGCCGCCGGCGACCCGGCACGAGACGCGCATGCCGAAGGCCCCGGTACGCCGTACCGGGGCCTTCGTCGTCAAACCTGGTTGGATCCGCACCCGCGTGGCGAACGCAGTCGTGTGCGAATCCGTAAAGACACCGGTCAGGAGCGGTAGAGAGGGCCCGCTGAGTCCGTTCCGGCGGTTGGGATCAAGAGTGAGCAGACAGTCGCTCAGCCCTGAAGGGCGGCAACCTTGGACGCCAGCGCCGACTTCTTGTTGGCGGCGGCGTTCTTGTGGATGACACCCTTCGAGGCGGCCTTGTCGAGCTTGCGCGACGCCTCACGGACGGCCACATTGGCCTTCTCGACGTCACCGGCGACGACAGCCTCGCGGGCCTTGCGGATCGCGGTCTTGAGCGACGACTTGACGGCCTTGTTGCGCAGGCGCGCCTTCTCGTTGGTCTTGTTCCGCTTGATCTGGGACTTGATGTTCGCCACGAAATGCCTTTTCAGGTTCGATGATCTTTGAATGAGCGTCCACGCCGAGACGGCAGCAGACACAGCTGCCCACGCTACCAGCCACCGTCCGACCGGCCCAAACCGGGCGCAGCCCCGTACCCGTGGGACGATGGAGCCTACGTATCGATCCGATGTGACCCGAGACGAGACGCCGCGCGTCTCAAGAATCAGGACCCTGCGTGCCCGCGACCCCTACCAACGTGCCCGAGCCGAGCCGTACGGACCCGGCGCTGCTCCGTAATTTCTGCATCATCGCGCACATCGACCACGGCAAGTCGACGCTCGCCGACCGGATGCTCCAGCTGACCGGAGTGGTCGACCAGCGGCAGATGCGCGCTCAGTATCTCGACCGGATGGACATCGAGCGCGAGCGCGGCATCACGATCAAGTCCCAGGCGGTCCGGCTGCCGTGGGCCCCCAACGAGGGTCCTGACCAGGGCACCACCCATGTCCTGAACATGATCGACACCCCGGGCCACGTGGACTTCACCTACGAGGTGTCCCGCTCGCTCGCCGCCTGCGAGGGCACGGTCCTGCTGGTGGACGCCGCGCAGGGCATCGAGGCGCAGACGCTCGCCAACCTCTATCTGGCGATGGAGAACGAGCTCACCATCGTCCCGGTGCTCAACAAGATCGACCTGCCGGCCGCGCAGCCCGAGAAGTTCTCCGAGGAACTGGCGAACCTGATCGGCTGCCAGCCCGAGGACGTCCTCAAGGTCTCCGCGAAGACCGGCGTCGGCGTCGACGTCCTGCTCGACCGGGTCGTCAGGGACGTGCCGCCGCCGATCGGCGCCGCCGACGCCCCTGCGCGCGCGATGATCTTCGACTCGGTGTACGACTCCTACCGGGGCGTCGTCACCTACGTACGTGTCATCGACGGCCAGCTCAACAAGCGCGAGCGCATCCGGATGATGTCCACCGGCGCCACCCACGAGCTGCTGGAGATCGGGGTCTCCTCGCCCGAGATGACCCCGGCCGACGGCCTCGGGGTGGGCGAGGTCGGCTACATCATCACCGGTGTGAAGGACGTCCGGCAGTCCAAGGTGGGTGACACGATCACCTCCCTCCACAAGGGCGCGACCGAGGCGCTGGGCGGCTACAAGGACCCCAAGCCGATGGTCTTCTCCGGCCTCTATCCGCTGGACGGCTCGGACTACCCCGAGCTGCGTGACGCCCTCGACAAGCTCCAGCTCAACGACGCGGCCCTGGTCTACGAGCCGGAGACCTCCGCGGCTCTCGGCTTCGGCTTCCGCGTCGGCTTCCTCGGGCTGCTGCACCTCGACGTGATCCGGGAGCGGCTGGAGCGCGAGTTCAACCTCGACCTGATCGCGACCGCGCCCAACGTGGTCTACCGGGTGGAGATGGAGGACGGCAAGGAGCACATCGTCACCAACCCGAGCGAGTTCCCCGAGGGGAAGATCGACTCGGTGCACGAGCCGGTCGTCCGGGCCACGATCCTCGCGCCCAGCGAGTTCATCGGCTCGATCATGGAGCTCTGCCAGACCCGCCGAGGCACGCTGCTCGGCATGGACTACCTCTCCGCCGACCGGGTCGAGATCCGCTACACCCTCCCGCTCGCCGAGATCGTCTTCGACTTCTTCGACCAGCTGAAGTCCAAGACCCGCGGCTACGCGTCGCTGGACTACGAGCCCACCGGCGAGCAGAGCGCCCAGCTCGTCAAGGTCGACATCCTGCTGCACGGCGACAAGGTCGACGCCTTCTCCGCCATCACGCACCGGGACCAGGCGTACGCGTACGGCGTACGGCTCGTCGCCAAGCTCAGGGAACTCATCCAGCGCCAGGCCTTCGAGATCCCCATCCAGGCGGCCATCGGATCCCGGGTCATCGCCCGCGAGACGATCCGCGCCATCCGTAAGGACGTTCTCGCCAAGTGCTACGGCGGTGACATCTCCCGGAAGCGCAAGCTGCTGGAGAAGCAGAAGGAGGGCAAGAAGCGGATGAAGATGGTCGGCAGCGTGGAGGTGCCGCAGGAGGCGTTCATCGCGGTGCTCTCCAGCGACGAATCGTCGAGCAAGAAGAAGTGACGCAGCGGAGTGACAGCGAGAAGTGACACAGAGAAGTAGCGGGCAAGTGACTCGCGAGTAGGAACGGTCGGGTCCGTGCGCACAGGCGCGCGGACCCGACCGCCGTTCACGGGTCCGGTTCGTTATGAAGCGGCTGCCCGCGTCCCCTTACGCACCGGGCGGGCGCGTTCTACTCTGATCACTGCTCGATGGTTACTCACCAGTTAACCAACAAACCAGTCGCGCAAGCTTTGCGGGGCCCGGAGGACGTCGTGAGCGACACAAAGACCTTGATCGAGAACAGGCCGCCGTCGGTGGCGACCCTCTTCATTGAGCGCGTGGCGGCCACGCCGGACGCGGAGGCGTACCGCTATCCCGTGCCGCCCGCCTCGGGTCAGGGCCCCGACGACTGGAAGTCCCTGAGCTGGGGCCAGGCCGCGGTGCGCGTGTACGCGGTGGCCGCCGGACTGGTCGCGCTGGGCGTACGGCCCGAGGAGCGCGTCGCGCTGGCCGCCGCCACCCGGGTCGAGTGGATCCTCGCCGACCTCGGTGTGATGTGCGCGGGCGCCGCGACCACGACCGTCTACCCCTCGACGAACGCCGGGGAGTGCGCGTACATCCTCGCCGACTCCGAGAGCCGCGTCCTGATCGCCGAGGACGCCGACCAGCTCGCCAAGGCGCGCGAGCGCCGGGCCGAGCTGCCGAACCTCGCCCATGTCGTGGTGATCGAGGCGGCGGACGCGAAGCCCGCCGAGGGCGACCCGGAGGGCTGGGTGCTCTCCCTCGCGGAGCTGGAGGAGCGCGGGACGAAGTACCTGGAGGAGCACCCCGAGGCCGTCAAGGAGCGGGTCGGCGAGATCAAGGCCGACCAGCTCGCGACCCTCATCTACACCTCGGGCACCACCGGCCGCCCCAAGGGCGTACGCCTGCCGCACGACAACTGGTCGTACATGGCGAAGGCCACCGCGGGCACCGGGCTCATCAACAAGGACGACGTCCAGTACCTCTGGCTGCCGCTGGCGCACGTCTTCGGCAAGGTGCTGACCTCCGGCCAGATCGAGGTCGGCCATGTCACCGCCGTCGACGGCCGCGTCGACAAGATCATCGAGAATCTGCCGGTGGTGCGCCCGACCTACATGGCGGCGGTGCCCCGGATCTTCGAGAAGGTCTACAACGGGGTCGCGGCCAAGGCGCGCGCGGGCGGACCCGCCAAGTACAAGATCTTCCAGTGGGCCGCGGGCGTCGCCCGTGAGTACGCCAAGGTCAGCCAGGACAACTTCCGCCACACCGGCACCGGTTCGGTGCCCTTCGCCCTCGGCGCCAAGCACACCGTCGCCGACAAGCTCGTCTACGCCAAGCTCCGCGCGGCGTTCGGCGGCCGGCTGCGCGCCGCGGTCTCCGGATCCGCCGCGCTCGCCCCCGAGATCGGCTTCTTCTTCGCCGGCGCCGGAATCCACATCCTGGAGGGCTACGGACTCACCGAGTCCAGCGCCGCCAGCTTCGTCAACCCGGGCGAGGCGTACCGCACCGGCACCGTCGGCAAGCCGCTGCCCGGCACCGAGGTCCGGATCGCCGACGACGGCGAGATCATGCTGCGCGGCCCCGGCATCATGGCCGGCTACCACGGGTTGCCCGAGAAGACCGCCGAAGTCCTCGAATCCGACGGATGGTTCCACACCGGCGACATCGGCGAGCTGTCGGTCGACGGCTATCTGCGGATCACCGACCGCAAGAAGGACCTGATCAAGACGTCCGGCGGCAAGTACATCGCGCCGGCCGAGGTCGAGGGCCAGTTCAAGGCCGTGTGCCCGTACGTCTCCAACATCCTGGTGCACGGCGCCGACCGGAACTTCTGCACCGCCCTCATCTCGCTGGACGAGGCGGCCCTGCTCGGCTGGGCGGCCGACAACGGCATGGAGGGCCGGTCGTACGCCGACATCGTGGCGTCGCCGAGGACGCAGGAGCTGATCGAGGGCTACGTGAAGGAGCTCAATGAGGGCTTGCAGCGCTGGCAGACGATCAGGAAGTTCCGGCTGCTGCCGCGTGACCTGGACATCGAGCACGGTGAGCTGACGCCGAGTCTGAAGCTCAAGCGGCCGGTCGTGGAGCGGGAGTACAAGCACCTGCTGGACGAGATGTACGCGGGGGCACGGGAGGCGTAGACGCGCGTACGCGTCGTGGAGGAGTACGCGGGCGGGGCCGGCGGCCGGAATCTACGGCTGAAGGCTCCGTCCGCGTCGTAATTCCCGCAGTATGTTCTCGAGTCCGGCCACATGGGCGCGCAGCGACGCCATCTCGCCGGGGTCGCGCAGGGTGTCGTCGCCGCTTTCGTCACCGCTTTCGCCGTCGCGGCCGTCGTCGCCGTCGCTGTGACCGCTCGCGCCGAGCATGGACTCGATAGCGGAGAGCCGCCGTCCCATCTCGGCGAGCTGTACGCGGTCCTGGGCGAGCAGGGCCTCCAACTGCCGGTTCTTCCGGTGCAGTTCGAGGAAGACCGTCACCTTGGCGCGCAGCACCCACGGGTCGAACGGCTTCGGGACGAAGTCGGCGGCCCCGGTCGCGTAGCCGCGGAAGGTGAATCCGCTGCTGGGGTCGCTCCCGGTCAGAAAGATGATCGGGACGTCCTTCGCCTGGTCCAGCCGCTTGATGCCGGCGGCGGTGTCGAAGCCGTCCATGCCCGGCATCCGTACGTCCAGCAGGACCAGCGCGAAACGCTCGCGGCGCAGTGCCCGCATCGCCTCCTCGCCCGAACGGGCGCGCACCAGCGGGACGTTGAGCGATGTCAGCACCGCTTCGAGCGCGAGAAGATTCTCCTCCATGTCATCGACGAGGAGGATTCCCGCGCGGTCGGTAACCGGGGTGTCAGCGGGTGGGTCGGTGGGTATCTGGGTGCTCATCGTCGGTGGTGTCCGAGTAGGTGATGGCCGGGTTGGGGGGATCCGGGTGCGTAGTGTGTTGGGGGTGCGGCGGCCGGGAAGTGGCCTCTGAGCTCCGTTCTTCGCCCACTTCTTCGCCCATTTCGATGACTCGACGCTTATGGGCACGCTCAGTCTGTCACTCTGTCGGGGTCGTAAGCGGCGCAACGAAAGAAACAACCAGGAGCCGCATGTGGGGCCTATAGGGGACCGTCGGAACCCGAATGATCCGGAAGTGCCGACTCCGGCACGGAGCCGGACGTTCCGCAACGACGAGCGACGCACGGCACGCACCAGCCTGCCGGGGAACCCGCTCGCCCCGTCCGCCGCGCGCCGGTTCGTGCGCGCGGCGCTCGCCGAGTGGACCAGCCTCGGGCTGCTCACCACCTGCGCCCTCTGCCAGGGCGACGAGGCGTGCCCGCCGGGCCGGCACAGCTCCGACGGGCCGGCCGACGACGCGGTGCTGATCGTCGACGAACTGGTCACCAACGCCGTCGTGCACGCGGGCACCAACGTGGAACTGCTCTGCCGCCTCGAAGCGGCGGCCCCGCGCGAGCCGGAAAGCGCCGGACCCGACGGCGCGCCGGGTCCGGACGCCCTGTCCGGCGCCGAGTCCGCCGCGCCTCCCGGGCCGGACGCGACCGCCGAGCGGGAGCCCGCCGCGCTCGTCATCGAGGTGTCCGACCACCATCCCGCCCGCTCCGTACGCAGCGACGCGCACGGCCCGGCGGGCGGCGGCGCCCCCGAGTACGGCCGGGGCCTCCAGCTCATCGCCGCCCTCGCGGAACGCTGGGGCATCACGTACCGCACCGGCCTGAAAACCGTCTGGGCCCGTCTCCCGCTCGACGGACCGACCACCGAGGCCGCGGCGGGCACCGGCGCCGACGGGGTCGCCGGGGTCAACGGAGTCGTCGGCGAACCCGCCCTGCGCCGCGGGCTGCGCGCCGCCGAGATCATCGCCCCCGCACCGCGCGGAATGCCGCGCGAGGACCCGGACTGGATCAGCCGGGGCGCCCTCTCCTTCCTCGCCGAAGCCTCCGACCTGCTGGCCGGACAGCTCGACGAGGACCTGGTCGCCGCCCTGGCCGGCCAACTGCTCGTGCCCCGCCTCGCCGACTGGTGCGCGATCTGGCTCGACGGCGAAGGCGAAGGACACGGCAGGGCGGGCACGCCGCGGCTCGCCCGCGTCTGGCACGCCGACGAGTCCCGTATCGAGCTGCTGCGCGCCCTCCTGGAGAAGGAGCCGCCCCGGCTGCTCGACACCCAGCGCGGGCAGGACGGCACGGGCACCGGTACCGGTAGCCGTAACGTTCCTGTTCCCGTCCCCTGGCCCGGCTCGGGCCAGACCGGCGCGCACGACGGCGCGGCCGTCGCCTGCCGGCTCGTCGCCAACGGCCGTGCCCTCGGCACACTCGTCCTCGGACGGCGCAGGCTCGCCCGGATGCCCGACGAAGTGATCGCGCTCATCGAGGACTTCGCCCGCCGCGTCGCCCTCGCCATCGGCGCCGCCCGCCGCTACACCCGGCAGGCCACCATCAGCCGCGTCCTGCAACGCAGCCTGCTGCCCAGCCAGGTCGCCCGGATCCCGGGCGTCGAGAGCCACCTCGTGTACGAGCCCGCCGACGACGGCGTGGTCGGCGGCGACTTCTACGACGTCTTCCCCGCGCCGCCCGGCGGCCGCTGGTGCTTCATGCTCGGCGACGTCCAGGGCAGCGGCCCCGAGGCCGCCGTCGTCACCGGCCTCGCCCGGCCCTGGCTGCGGCTCCTCGCCCGCGAGGGGTACGGCGTCGGCGAAGTGCTGGACCGCCTCAACCGGCTCCTGCTCGACGACGCGATGGAAGCCGCCGAGGCCGCCGCGCTGATGGTCGCCGTCGCCGGCGGGCAGGACCTCTCCGGCGGCGAGGAAGGGCTCCCCGGCCTCAGCGACCTGGGCCCGCTCGGTGACATCCGCGACGTCGGCAAGAGCCTCGACGACGGCCGGGGCGGCCAACTGGCCGACGGCGGCCAGTCGCGCTTCCTGTCCCTCCTCTACGGCGAGCTGGCACCGCTCCCCGGCACCGCCGGCGGCGCCCGCTGCACCCTCGCGAGCGCGGGCCACCCGCTGCCGCTGCTGCTGCGGCCCGACGGGACGGTACGGGTGGCGGCCGAGCCGCAGCTGCTCCTCGGGGTCGACGAGAACGTCGCGTACGAGAGCCTGAGCTTCGACCTGGCCTCGGGGGACACGCTCCTGTGCGTCACCGACGGCATCACCGAGCGCCGCTCCGGGCGGCTGCTCCTGGACGACGACGACGGTCTCGCCGCGATCCTGGCGGGCTGCACGGGCCTGAGCGCCCAGGGCGTCGCCGAGCGGATCAGACGGGCCGTGCACGACTTCGACGAGAGTCCGCCGTCGGACGATCTGGCGATGCTGGTGCTCCGCGCGGAGTAGGCGTCCCCGGCCTCGCGTCGGCACACCTCTCCCGTGCGGGACACTGGGGGCATGCCTTCCGCTCTGCCCGACGGTGACCCCATGCCCGAGTCCGGTGCGCTGCCCCCGCACGCCCTGGAGGGCGCGGCGGACCGGCCGCTCGGCTTCTACCTGCACGTGCCGTACTGCGCCACCCGCTGCGGCTACTGCGACTTCAACACCTACACCGCGACGGAGCTGCGCGGCTCCGGCGGCGTGCTGGCCTCCCGCGACAACTACGCCGACACCCTGGCCGACGAGGTACGGCTCGCCCGCAAGGTCCTCGGCGACGACTCCAGGCCCGTCCGTACGGTCTTCGTCGGCGGCGGTACGCCCACCCTGCTCGCCGCGTCGGACCTCGTACGGATGCTGGGCGCCGTACGCGACGAGTTCGGCCTCGCCGACGACGCCGAGGTCACCACCGAGGCGAATCCGGAGTCCGTCGACCCCGCGTATCTCGCGGAGCTGCGCGCGGGCGGCTTCAACCGGATCTCCTTCGGCATGCAGAGCGCGAAGCAGCACGTCCTTCAGGTGCTCGACCGCACGCACACGCCCGGCCGGCCCGAGGCGTGCGTCGCGGAGGCCCGCGCGGCCGGGTTCGACCATGTGAACCTCGACCTGATCTACGGCACGCCCGGCGAGAGCGACGACGACTGGCGCGCGTCGCTGGCGGCGGCGGTGGGCGCGGGGCCCGACCACGTGTCGGCGTACGCGCTGATCGTCGAGGAGGGCACGGGGCTCGCCCGTCGCATCCGGCGGGGCGAGGTCCCCATGACCGACGACGACGAGCACGCCGACCGCTACCTGATCGCGGACGAGACGCTGGCCGCGGCCGGGTTCTCCTGGTACGAGGTCTCCAACTGGGCCACCACACCGGCCGGCCGGTGCCTGCACAACGAGCTGTACTGGCGCGGCGCGGACTGGTGGGGCGCGGGGCCCGGCGCCCACAGCCACGTGGGCGGGGTCCGGTGGTGGAACGTGAAGCACCCGGGCGCGTACGCGGCGGCGCTCGCGGAGGGCCGCTCGCCGGGCGCGGGCCGGGAACTCCTCACGGCGGAGGACCGACGCGTAGAGCGCGTCCTGCTGGAGCTGCGGCTGTCGGACGGCGTGGAACTGTCCCTGCTGCGGCCGGCGGGGCTGGACGCGTCTCGCAGAGCCCTGGACGACGGGCTGCTGGAGGCGGGGCCGTACGGGGAGGGGCGGGCGGTGCTGACGCTACGGGGGCGGCTGCTGGCGGACGCGGTGGTGCGGGACCTGGTGGACTGAGGTTTCGTTTTCCGGTGCCGCTGTGCGCCTGCGGCGCGCTGGGTGGTTGCGGTGGTGGCCGGGTGCC
>NZ_JARJHW010000017.1:0-66104 GCF_040560175.1 Streptomyces panacea | reverse complement strand
TGGTCCACCAACTGGGACGCCACCGCCGGCAACGCCTGGTCCAACGCGGTCGGCCCGCACGTCCACGCCCTGCCGTAACACGCGGCCTGTAGCGGTTTCCGCGAGATCCCCCACGCACAGACCAGCAGCGCCGCCGCTCCCCCGGCGGCGCTGCTGCGGTCCCCGGCCATGCCGCCCCCGGCAACACCGCCCGGCCGAAAACGGCCCATCGCGTCCAGACCCTTGACAAGGCCAATGGTCTGGACCAGTTTGTACATCCAAACGGTGGCCACCGTTCCGTACCGCCCCCCACATCTCCCCCCACGGAGGCCATGCAGTGCGCACGCTCAATTTCCTCGCCGTGGCAGGCGTTCTCGCCGCCGGACTGGCCGTACCCGCGGCCAACGCGGCTCCCGCTCCCGCGGCCGACGCCGCCCGCGCCGCCGTACCGACCCACGCCGTCACCGGCTACTGGCAGAACTTCGACAACAGCGCGACCGTCCAGACGCTGGCCGAGGTCCAGGACGAGTACGACATCATCGCCGTCGCGTTCGCGGACGCCACCGCCACACCCGGACAGGTCGACTTCACCCTCGACTCGGCCGGTCTCGGTGGCTACACCGACGCGCAGTTCAAGGCCGACGTCGCCGCCAAGCAGGCCGCGGGCAAGTCGGTCGTCATCTCCATCGGCGGCGAGAAGGGCACCGTCGCGATCAACGACGACGCCTCCGCGAAGGCCTTCGCGGACTCCGTGTCCGGGCTGATCGACGAGTACGGCTTCGACGGCGTCGACATCGACCTGGAGAACGGCCTCAACTCCACCTATATGACACAGGCGTTGAAGTCGATCGCCGGTCAGGCGGGCGACGGCTTCGTGCTGACGATGGCGCCGCAGACCATCGACATGCAGTCGACGTCCAACGAGTACTTCAAGACGGCGCTGGCCGTGAAGGACATCCTCACCGTCGTCAACATGCAGTACTACAACAGCGGTTCGATGCTCGGCTGCGACGGACAGGTCTACTCACAGGGCTCCGTCGACTTCCTCACCGCCCTCGCCTGCATCCAGCTCGAAGGCGGCCTCGACCCCTCCCAGGTCGGCATCGGCGTCCCCGCCTCGCCGAGCGCGGCGGGCGGCGGCTACGTCGAGCCCGGCATCGTCAACAACGCGCTGGACTGTCTGACCAAGGGCACCGACTGCGGCAACTTCAAGCCGTCGAAGACCTACCCGGGCCTGCGCGGCGCGATGACCTGGTCCACCAACTGGGACGCCACCGCCGGCAACGCCTGGTCCAAGGCGGTCGGCCCGCACGTCCACGCCCTGCCGTAACGGCAGCGCATCACCACGAGTACCACCCCCCACAGACCGGTGGCGCCGTCGGACTCCGACGGCGCCACCGTGTGTTCCCCAGCCCTTACCAGGGCAGGTCCCGCACTTGCTGCACACACAGCACGACGAACAGCAGCCCACCCGAGGCCAGCATCACGTTGCTCACCATGCCGTTACGCCATTCCGCGGGTGTACGCGAGGAGTTGAGCAGCCACAGCAGCGTGAGCGCCAGGAACGGCATGAAGAAGGCACCCAGCACGCCGTAGACCACGACCAGACCGAACGGCTGGTCCAGGAAGAGCAGCCCGATCGGCGGGAAGGTCAGCCAGAGCAGATACGCCCGGAACGGCACCGACCGCTCCCGCGCACCCGAGGCGACCTCCTCGACCGTCCCCTCGCCGACCGCGGCACCGGTCCTGCGCTCGCGCTGGAAGCGCTCCACGAAGTCCGCGAACATCAGGCTCACGCCGTGCCACACGCCCACCAGCGCGCCGAAGGACGTGGCGAAGAAGCCGATCAGGAAGAGCTTCGCCGTCACCACCCCGAAGCGGTCCTCAAGGATCACACCGAGGTCGATGAGACCCCGGTCGCCGGTGGTGAGCGCGATCTGCGAGGAGTGCAGCAGCTCGGCGCCGATGATCAGCATGGCGACGACGAAGACGCCGGTGGTGAGATAGGCGACGCGGTTGTCGATCCGCATCACCTTCATCCAGTTGGTGTTGGTCCACCCCTTGGCGTTGACCCAGTAGCCGTACGCGGCCATGGTGATCGTGCCGCCGACCCCGCCGATCAGGCCGAGGGTGTAGAGCAGTGAGCCGTCCGGCAGTACGGGGGCGAGCCCCGCGAAGGCCGCACCGAGATCCGGCGCGACGCGTATCGCGACGTACACGACGATCAGGAACTTCATGCCGATGACGACCGTCATGAACTTCTCGAAGACCAGATACCTGTTGAACCAGACGAACAGCAGCCCCAGCAGACCGAAGATGACCGCCCACGTCTTGAGGCCGGGGCCCTCGGGGAACAGCGCGACCATCGGCAGGGCGCTCGACGACATGGCGGTCGCGCCGTAGACGAAGCCCCAGATCACCACGTAGACCGCGAAGTAGACGGTGGTCCACTGGCCGAGGCTGCGCCAGCCCTCGAACAGGGTGCGGCCGGTGGCGAGATGCCAGCGGCCGGCCGCCTCGGCGAGCGAGATCTTGACGACGCAGCCGATGACGGCCGCCCAGAGCAGCGTGTAACCGAACTTGCTGCCCGCGATGAGGGTGGCGACCAGGTCGCCGGCGCCCACACCGGTCGCCGCGACGACGATGCCGGGACCGATGTACCTCCAACTCGACTTGCGCGGCCCGGACTTGCTCGCCGCCGTACCGCTTTCGGTGATTTCTGCCATGCGTCGACCTCCACACTCGTCCCCGTAAGTGACTCGGGTCACCAAAGCGGGACGGCGAAGATCGCGCAAGGGGGTCGGCGGTCCCGGTTCCGTTTTCCGCCGACCGGAACGAGTCCTAAGGCGTCCAGGGGGCCGGATTGTCCCGGCGGCCGAGATAGACCTGGAGTACGTGCCCGAGATCGCGGAACCAGTGGTCCAGCGTCTCGCGGTTGCGCGCCTTCACCCCGCACTCGTAGAACTTCCCGCCGGGCAGGACGACGGCCACCATGAGCCGGTGGCCGCCGGCGCCCGGTTTGGAGTGGATGCTCTGGATGTCGGCCCACGGGAACTCGGCGGTCCGCCCCTCGAAGTCGAAGGTCACACCGGCCTCGTCGATGACGATGCCGCTCCGGCTGTCGGCGGCGAGGAACTCCGGGGTCGGGTGCGGGTGCGGGTGCGGGTGTGGGTGCGGGCCGGAGTGCGGTTGCGGTTGCGGGGACAGGTACGGATTCGGCTGCGCGTACGGCTGTGGCGGCGCGTACGGCTGTGGCTGTGGCTGCGCCTGTGGACTCAGGTACGGGTTCGGCTGTGGCTGTGGCTGCGGATTCACGTACGGGTTCGGCTCCGGGTACATGGAGCCGTACCGTACCTAAATCAGCAGGCTGAGCAGCGCGGCGACCACGAAGCCCGCCACCGACAGGACCGTCTCCAGCACCGTCCAGGACTTCAGGGTGTCGCGCTCGGAGATGCCGAAGTACTTGGCCACCATCCAGAACCCGCCGTCATTGACGTGCGAGGCGAAGATCGAGCCCGCCGAGATCGCCATGATGATCAGCGCGAGATGGGCCTGCGACATGTCCTGGCCCTCGACCAGCGGTACGACGATGCCCGCCGTGGTGACGATCGCGACCGTCGCCGAGCCCTGGGCGACGCGCAGCACGACGGAGATCAGCCAGGCCAGCACGATGACCGGCAGTCCGACGTCGTTGAAGGTGTCGGCGAGCGCGTCGGCGATGCCGCTGCCCTTGAGTACGGCTCCGAAGACGCCGCCCGCGCCGACCACCAGCAGGATGTTGCCGACCGGCTTGAGGGAGGCCGTGGAGACGGTCTCCAGAGACTTGCGGGACCAGCCGCGCCGGATGCCGAGCAGGTAGTACGCGAGCAGCAGCGCGATCGTCAGCGCCACGAAGGGGTGGCCGAAGAACTCGACGACCGACCGGAGCGTGCTCGGGTCCAGGGCGATGGAGGAGAACGTCGCCAGCAGGATGAGGACCAGCGGGGTGCCGATGATCGCGAGCACGGTGCCGAGCGCGACCGGCCGCTCGGGCGGGGTGACGCCCGACGCCTCCTGCTCGGCGGCGACGGCCTTCTTGGCCTCGGCCGCGGCCTCGACCATGTCCTGCGGTACGTCGACGAAGATGCGCTTCCCGATCCACGCCGCGTAGACCCAGGCGGCGAGCACGGCCGGGACGCCGACGACGACACCCATCAGGATGACCCAGCCGAGGTCGACGTTGAACAGACCGGCGGCGGCGACGGGACCGGGGTGCGGGGGCAGGAACGCGTGGGTCATCGACAGGCCGGCGAGCAGTGGCATCGCGTACAGCAGGATCGACTTGCCGGAGCGCTTGGCCGCCGCGTACACGATCGGCGCGAGGACGAAGATGCCGACGTCGAAGAAGACCGGGATACCGAAGACGACACCGGTGACGCCCATCGCGAGCGGGGCGCGCTTCTCACCGAAGAGGTTGAGCAGGCGGGTGCTCAACACCTCGGCGCCGCCCGACACTTCGAGGATCGCGCCGAGCATCGTGCCGAGCCCGATGATGATCGCGACATGGCCGAGGATGCCGCCCATGCCGGACTCGATCATCGAGACGGCGGCCGACTTCTGGACCGTGCCGAAGAGTTCGGTCACGGACAGTCCGGCGGCGAGGCCGACGGCTATGGAGACGCCGAGGAGGGCGACGAAGGGCTGGATCCTGACCTTGATGATCAGGACGAGGAGGAGAACGATTCCGAGGACGGCGACGGTCAGCAGACCGGCCGTCCCGTCTATGAGAAGGAGCAGTCCACCGGTGTGGGGCGGAGCCTCGGGGGTGGGGGGTGCGGCGGCGAGCAGCATGAGGGGGGACCTCTGGTTTCGTGCATCAGTGCGTCAGTACGCCAGTGCGTCGGCGCAGGGGGGATCACGGCAGGGCGCCCGAGGGGTGACGGGGACGGGCGCCGTGCCGTGGGACGGGAGCGTGGGGCCGGTTCAGCCGAGTACGGCCAGCGCGTCGATCTCGATGAGCAGCCCGGCGGGCAGGCCGACGTACACCGTCGTACGGGCGGCCGGCGCGTCCTTGAGGTTCTGCTCCTCGAAGTAGGTGTTGTAGATCTCGTTCATCTCGGCGAAGTGCGCGACGTCCGTGAGGTAGACGCGCAGCATCATCACGTCGTCCCAGCTCGCGCCGCCCGCCTCCAGGACCGACTTGACGTTGGCGAGGGTCTGGAGCGTCTGCTCGCGCAGCGTCGGTCCCACCACGGTCGGGGCCTCGCCCGGGACGGCCGGGAGGAAGCCGACCTGCCCGGCCACCTGGAGGATGTTGCCCTTGCGGACGCCGTGGGAGAACTTGGCCGGCGGCGCGGCGTGCGTGGCGGGGACGACTGCTGTCTTCGCGGTCTGGTCGCTCATGAGATCTCTTTCTGAAGAACAGGGGGAGCGGGGGGTGCGGGCGGCGCAACAGGTGCGGGTGCTGCCGGTTGGTGCGCGTTGCCCGAGTACTCACGGCTGATCGCGTCGGCGGTGCGGCGCAACAGCGGGAGCAGGGCGAGGAGTTCATCGGCGGTGACGACGACATTCGGCGCGGACACCGACATGGCGGCGACGACCCGGCCGTCCGCACCGCGGACCGGGGCCCCGATGCAGTTGATGGACTCCTCGTGGCCGCCGAGGTCGGTGGCCCACCCCTGTTCGCGTACGGTCGCCAGCTCCTTGAGGAAGGCGGCGGCGTTCGGGATCGAACGGGGGGTGTACATGGGGAAGTCGAGCCGCTCGGCGAGTGCGCGGCGCTCGGCTTCGGACAGGTCGGCGATGAGCAGCTTGGCGACGGCCGCGACGGTGACGGCGACCGGCTTGCCGATCCGGGAGTACATCCGCACTGGATAGCGGCTCTCGACCTTGTCGATGTAGAGGACTTCGCTGTCCTCTATGACGGCGAGATGGACGGTGTGGCCGCACTGCTCACCCAGCGCCACGAGGTGCTGGTGGGCGATCTCGCGTACGTCCAGGCTCTCGACGGCCTCCTGCGCGAGCGCGAAGAGCCGGGCGCCGAGACGGTAGCGCTGGTCCTGCTGGCGGTAGACGAGTCCGTGCTCGTGCAGCGTGCGGAGCAGCCGCAGCGCCGTGGACTTGTGTACGCCGAGCCGCGCGGCGACCTGTCCGAGGTCGGCCGGGCCCTGGGCGAGGAGCGGCAGGATGCTCAGCGCGCGGTCGACCGTCTGGCTCATGAGGTGGGTACCGCTTCCTGCCGCGTGGCGCTGTCCGCGTCCGAGCCGGGCGCGGAGGCGCCGGGCGCGGAGGCGCCGGGCGCGGAGGCGCCGGGCGCGGAGGCGCCGGGCGCGGGCGTGGCGCCCGTCCCGAACGTGCCGGACTCGGACGTGCCGGACTCGGACGCGCCGGACTCGGACGTCCATCCCGGTCCGAGGCGCAGTGTCCCCCACGCCCGGTCGTCCAGTGCGGCGAGCCGGTCCGCGTGGGCGCGGGCGGCCGGGACGCAGACGTCGCCCGCGTCGGTGAGTACGGCGGCGGCCATCAGGTGCCCGTGCCGGAGCCGGGCCGCGGTCGGCAGGCCCCGGAGGGTCGCGGACAGGAACCCGGCGGCGAACGCGTCGCCCGCCCCGACGGCCGCGACGACGTCGACGCCCAGCGCGGGTACGGACGTGACCGTGTCCGTGCCGGCCCGCGGCTCCCGTACGAAGGCGGTCGCGCCGTCCGCCCCCGCCTTCACCACCAGCACCGCCGGCTCGGGCAGCGCCTCGCGGATCGCCTCCGGGCTGTGCAGGTCCCAGACCTGCGCGGCCTCGTCGTCCCCGACGAAGACGAGGTCGGCGCCGCGCGCGATCTCCAGCAGCACCTCCGGACCCGAGTCGTCGCGCCAGAGCGCGGGCCGGTGGTTGACGTCGAAGGAGAGCAGCGGGCGGCCCGCCCGGCGCTGGGCCAGCTCGCGCATCAGGGCGCGGCAGTCGTCCGAGAGCGCGGCCGTGATGCCGGACAGGTGCAGGAGGCGGCCGGACCACAGGTCGGCGCGGTCCATCGTCTCCGGGGACATCGCGGAGGCGGCCGATCCCGAGCGGTAGTAGGCGACCTCGTGGGCGGTGGTGGAGCGGTCGGTGGCCGTGCGGAAGTAGATGCCGGTCGGGCGGCCGTGCGCGTCGCGGCGTACGGCGGAGGTGTCGACGCCGTACGCGCCGATCGCCTCCACGAGGTGGTCGCCGAAGCCGTCCGCGCCGACGCGGCTGATCCACTTGACCGTGTGCCCTGCGGCGGCGAGCGCGCAGGCGACGTTGGACTCGGCGCCGCCGATGGTGCGCGTGAAGGCGGGGACGTCGGCGAGGCGGCCGGGGCGCGAGGGCAGGAAGGTGACCATCGACTCGCCGAGGCAGACGACCTCGACGGCCTCGGGCGGCCCGCCGGGGCTGGTCGGGTCCGCTTCTACCGTTGCGGGCACTCGGGGGCTCCTCGCTCGTCGTGTCCGGATGTCCGGCGGCCTTCACCGTCCCGGGCGCCGGGGCTCATCATTGACCCGGCGACGGCTCGGATGTTAGACAGCGTCAAGCGTTATACGCAATGGGCGTTGCACATGTTGCAACGAGATGGACGCATGACGGATGCATAAGCGACAGGTTGCGCGACAGATGGAGGAAGCCCCATGACGGTCGGCGGACGGCTCGGCGAAGATCACCTGAGGGACGAGCGTCTCGACCACCGTTTCAAGGGGCTGCCCCCCGACGCCGACGGACTCACCGTCGCCGAGCTGGCCGCCGAGCACCGCTCCCTGTTCACCGGCGGTTTCACCACCCCGGTGCTCGCCCTCTCCGCCGAGTCCCTCACCCACAACCTCGCGCTCCTGGAGACGTACTCCGAGCGCCACGGCCTCGCGTTCGCCCCGCACGGCAAGACGTCCATGTCCCCCCAGCTCTTTGCGCGCCAACTCGACCACGGCGCCTGGGGGATCACCGCGGCACTCCCCCACCAGGTGCGTGTCTACCGGGCGTTCGGCATCCAGCGGATCTTCCTCGCCAACGAGGTCGTCGACGCGGTCGCGCTGCGCTGGCTCTCCGCCGAGCTGGACGGCGACCCCGGCTTCCGCTTCATCTGTTACGTCGACTCCGTGCGCGGCGTCGAGCTGATGGACGAGGCGCTGCGCGCGGCGGGCGGTTCGCGCCCCGTGGACGTCGTCGTGGAGCTGGGCGCGGGCGAGGGCGCGCGGACCGGTGTCCGCAAGGAGGCGGAGTGCGCGGTGGTCGCCGACGCCGTGGCCGCCACCGACACGCTGCGGCTGGTCGGCGTCGCCGGTTACGAGGGCGAGGTGCCGCACGCCGACAACGACACCGTCCGTACCTGGCTGCGCCGGCTGACCGCGCTGGCCGCCGACTTCGACGCGGCGGGCCGGTTCTCCGGGACGGTGGACGAGGTGGTGGTGAGCGCGGGCGGCAGCGCGTGGTTCGACGCGGTCGCGGACGTCTTCGCCGACATCCCGGTGCTGTCCCGCCCCGTACTGAAGCTGCTGCGCTCCGGGGCGTACGTCTCCCACGACGACGGCCACTACAAGCGGCTGACCCCCTTCAACCGGATCCCGGCCGAGGGCGCGCTCCAGCCGGCCTTCCGGCTCTGGGCGCAGGTCATCTCGCGCCCGTCGCCCGAGCAGGCGTTCGTCAACGCGGGCAAGCGGGACGCGGCGTACGACCTCGACCTGCCGGAGGCGCAGGTGGTGCGTGACGCGCGCACCGGTGAGATCCGTCCGGCGCGCGGCATCACGGTCACCGGCCTGTCCGACCAGCACGGCAAGCTGCACACGTCGCCCGACGCGGTGATCGAGGTCGGCGACTGGGTGGGCTTCGGTCTGTCGCATCCGTGCACGTCGTTCGACAAGTGGCAGCTGATCCCGGTGGCCGACGCCGACGGCACGGTCACCGACTTCGTCCGTACGTTCTTCTAGGAGCTCGGGAGCTGCTGGGTCATGGATCTCGTCATACGGGACGTACGTGTCGTCGACGGCACGGGGCAGGACTCCTACCGGGCGGACGTCGGTGTCACCGACGGCCGAATCGCCGAGATCCGGCGGCACGGGTCCGGCGCGGGCGCGCCGCTCTCCGCCGCCCGCGTCCTGGACGCCGCGGGTCTCGTCCTCGCCCCCGGCTTCATCGACATGCACGCGCACAGCGACCTCGCGCTGCTGCGCGACCCCGACCACTCGGCGAAGGCCGCGCAGGGCGTGACCCTGGAGGTGATCGGCCAGGACGGGCTGTCGTACGCCCCCGTCGACGACGCCACGCTCGCCGAGGTCCGCAGGGCCATCACCGGCTGGAACGGCGGCGCGCCCGGCGACACGTCGGTCGACTTCGACTGGCGGACGGTGGGCGAGTACCTGGACCGGCTCGACCACGGCTTCGACGGCCGGGGCATCGCCGTCAACGCGGCCTATCTCGTGCCGCAGGGCACGGTCCGGATGTACGCGGTCGGCCAGGACGACCGTCCGGCGACCGCCGCCGAGCTGGACCGGATGCGGCAGCTGGTCGCGGAGTCCCTGGAGCAGGGCGCCGTCGGGATGTCGTCCGGGCTGACGTACACGCCGGGCATGTACGCGGACGACGCCGAACTCACCGAGCTGTGCCGGGTGGTGGCCCGCTACGACGGCTACTACTGCCCGCACCACCGCAGTTACGGCGCGGGCGCCCTGCGCGCGTACGAGGAGATGGTCGACCTCACCCGTACGGCCGGCTGCGCGCTCCATCTGGCCCACGCCACCATGAACTTCGGTGTGAACAAGGGCAAGGCACCTGATCTGATCGCCCTGTTGGACAAGGCGCTGGACGGTGGGGCCGACATCTCGCTCGACACCTATCCCTACACGCCGGGCTGTACGACGCTCGTGGCGATGCTGCCCAGCTGGGCGAGCGCGGGCGGCCAGGACGCGATCCTGGAGCGGCTGCGGGACGCGTCGACGGCGGAGAAGATCCGGCACCACATGGAGGAGATCGGCGCGGACGGCTGCCACGGTGTGCCCATCGAGTGGGACACCATCGAGATCTCCGGTGTCTCCGACCCGGCGCTCACGGCGCATGTCGGCCGGACGATCGCCGAGACCGCGCGGCTGCGCGGCGAGAGCGGCTGGCTGACCGCCCGCAGGCTGCTGATCGACGACCGGCTCGGCTCGACGATCCTCCAGCACGTCGGGCACGAGGAGAACGTGCGGGAGATCATGCGCCACCGCGTACACACGGGCGGCAGCGACGGCATCCTCCAGGGTGCGAAGCCGCACCCGCGCGCGTACGGCACGTTCCCGCAGTATCTGGGGCGGTACGTACGCGAGTTGGGCGTCCTGTCGCTGGAGGAGTGCGTGGCCCATCTGACCTCCCGCCCGGCGGCGCGCCTCCGCCTCGCGGACCGCGGCCTGATCCGCGAGGGCTACCGCGCGGACCTGGTGCTCCTCGACCCGGAGACGGTGGCGGCGGGCTCGACCTTCGCGTCGCCGCGCACCCTGCCGGTGGGGATCCCGCACGTGCTGATCGACGGCCGCTTCGTCATCGAGGACGGGCGGCGCACGGACGTGCTGGCGGGGCGGTCGGTACGGCGCGGGGCGTGAGGCTCCGCCGGGACACCTCGGTACGGCGGGGACGTGCGGCCCCGGCGGGGCCCCGGCGGGACAGGCTCTCAGGCGGTGGCGATCCGCAGGACCAGCGCGGCGGCGGCCAGCACGATGAAGACCACGGCCGGGGCGACCGCGTAGTCCTTCGCCTTGACGTGGTAGATCACGGCGCCGGCGAAGTAGAGGGCGACGCCGACCGCCGCAGCCGCTCCGAGGAACGGCACCCACAGTCCGACGAGCAGCCCGAGCGCGCCCGCCGCCTTGAGCGAGGCGAGACGCGGCAGCCAGGAGTCCGGCAGACCGAGCTTCGTCATCGAGGCGACGATGGTCTCGTGGCGACTGGCCATGGCGAACGCCGAGACGCTGAGAGCGGCGGCGAGCAGGATGCCGACGACGGCATAGGCGATGAACACGGGGGCCTCTCGGAAGACGTACCAGGGGGGGTGACCGGACGGGTCCGGTCACCCCCACCCTGTGCGCACCGGCCGCCCGGAGGAAGGCCGGGCCCAGGCTGGTACCGCGAGGGCTACGATCCGCTCCGCGCGCGGGCGTACATTGCCTGGTGTGAGCGACAGCGAGCTTGGCCGGTTCCTCCGGACGCGACGTGAGAGCGTCACCCCCGCCGACGTGGGGCTCCCGGCAGGCAGCCGCCGCCGTACACCCGGACTGCGCAGGTCGGAGCTGGCCATGCTCGCCGGGATCAGCGTCGAATACCTCGCCCGGCTGGAGCAGGGCCGGGACCGGCACCCCTCCCCGCAGATCCTGGCGGCTCTCGCCGACGCGCTGCGGCTGTCCGTCGAGGCACGCGGCGAGCTGATGCACGCCTTCAAGGTGACGAACGGCTCGATCAAGCTCTGCCTCGGCTCCACCCGTCCGCCGGACCGGGAAGTGCGGCCCACGCTGCGCGCCCTGCTCGACCAACTGGACCCCGCACCGGCCGTGTTGCTGAACCGGCTGGGCGAGGTGGTCGCCCGCACCGGCGGTTACGAACGCCTCTTCGGGCCCGTCGGCCTGCTCGACGCGCCCGTGCCGAGCCTGCCGCGGTTCCTGTTCGCCGACCCCCGGGCCCGCGCCGCGTTCCCGCAGTGGGAGCGCGCCGCCGACGAACAGATCGCCCGCGTCAGAACCGACTCCCTGCCCGACGACCCGCATCTGGTCTCGCTCGTCGAGGAGCTGACCCTGGTGGCGGGCCCCGAGTTCACCGAGCGCTGGGAGCAGCCCCTGCGCGCCCCCGAACACACCGGGGTGCATCGGCTGACGCACCCCGGTGCGGGCGAGCTGCGGCTGGCGGACGAGACGCTGGAGCTGCCCGACGGGCAGGGTTTCCGCCTCGTCGTGCACCTGCCGGCCGACGGCGCCACGGCCGCGGCGCTCGACGCGCTCGCGGGCCGCAGGCCGGGCGCGCTGCGCGCTGTCGCCGGGTGATCACTCACGCGGCAGCGATCCGGACCAACTACGCGGCAGCGATCCGGTGGATCTACTTGGTGCCGATCCGGTAGATCGCCGTCGTACCGCTCACCTCGTTGCCGACCACCAGCAGCGCCTGACCCGTCGGGCTGTCCTTCGCCGGGACGAACAGCACGCCCTCCGGGCCCAGGTCCCCGGCCGTACCGGCCTCCGGGTCGCCCGTGAAATCACGGGAGTTGACGTATCCGGCGGCCTTCGGAGCGCGCGGGTCGCTCAGGTCGTACGCGGCGATGCCGCCGATCCGCTCCAGACCGACGAAGGCGTACGTCGTACCGCGCACCGATCCGGTGGTGATGCCCTCCGGCTCCGGGCCCTTGTTGTCGCTGCGGCTGTCGGGGGCGTTCTCGGCGTGGTCGGTGTTGAAGTTCTCCGGAAACGCCTTGGCCGTCAGCCGCTCCAGGTCGTCCCCGGAGTCCCAGACGAGTTGGCCGCGCTCGTCGCGTACGGAGATCGAGCGACCGCCCAGTGAGTTCAGCTCGGTGACCCGGCCCTGGCTGTCCGTGGGCGAGGCGGTGGTGATGTTGAGGCGGCCGAGCGCGTCGTCCTTCTGGAGGGCGGCGGCGTCCGGGAACGCCTTCGGGTTCAGCTCGACGTCCTTGACCCGCACCTCCTCGGAGAAGCAGTCCCAGTCGCGGGCGTCGCCCTCATTGGCGCTGACGGTGTACTCGCCGCCGCGCGCGGTGAACGCGTGGATCCCGTCGGGCTTGTAGAGGCCCTTGACCGGCCAGGTGCGGATGTTGACGCCGCCGTCCTTGTCGGAGGCGTCGAGGCCGTTGCCCGGCTTGGAGTGGTCCTTCTTCCCGAGCGGGACGATCTTCTCGACCTCGGCGCGGCGCAGATCGACGAGCGCGAGGGCGTTGTTCTCCTGGAGCGTGACCCAAGCGGTGCGGCCGTCCTCGGACACCGCCACGTACTCGGGCTCGATGTCCTGGCTGACGGAGGCGTTCGGGCCGTAGATCAGTACGCCGTCCCGGGTCAGCTCCTTCTTCTTGCGGTCCCACTTCTCGAAGCCGGCGGTGCGCGCGGTGGCGCGGTTCAGGTCGCCGTCGCGGCCCCGGTCCAGGTCGATGACGCTGATCGAGCCGACGGGGTCGGTGCCGGCGGGCTCGGTGCCGCCGGGCGGGCAGTACGAGTCGGGCTCGCCCTCGTTCGCGACGACGACGCGGTCACCCTTCGGGGTGAACGTCACCATGTCGGGCAGGGCGCCGACGCGTACCTCTTTCAGCTTGCGGCCGTCGGAGGCGCGGAAGAACGCGACCGTGCCCCGGTCGGTCTTGGCCTCGCCCTGCTGGGCGACGGCGACCAGGCCGTCGTGGACGCTGACGCTGTTGGCGCCGGGCGTGGCCAGCTCGCCGGTCTTGCGGGGCTCGGCGGGGTTCCGGATGTCGAGGATGTCGACGGTGCCGGCCTGCGCGTTGATCGTGAAGACCCGGCGGGTCCGGGCGTCGTACGCGGTGATCTCCGCGCCGCCCTCGTCGTACTTGCCGCTCTCGTAGCGGCCGAGGAGCGTGAGGTCGAGCTTGCCGCCGTGGCTGTCGCCGTGGCCGGGCTTCGTGTGCGGGCCGGTGGCCTGCGCCGACGGCAGCAGTGCGGTGGTGGCGGCCATGACCGTGACGGTGGCCAGGGCGAGGAGTGAGCTGCGCTTCTTCATGAGCGCCCAGCGTTGTGCGACCCCCCGCTGCCCGGGTGAACTGCCCGGACCTCCCGGGTGAACACTGCCTCAACAAAATGCGGGGCCCGCCGGGCGTCTCCCCGGCGGGCCCGTCTCACACTCCGGACCGACGTGGTCAAAAACACCAGGCGCCTCGCGAAACCCGGTCGTAAGCTCGCCGTCATGCAGGTCATCCAGTCAACCAAGCTCGCCAATGTCTGTTACGAGATCCGGGGTCCCGTCCTCGACGAGGCGATGCGGCTGGAGGCAGCAGGCCACCGCATCCTCAAGCTCAACACCGGGAATCCGGCGGCCTTCGGCTTCGAGTGTCCGCCCGAGATCCTGGAGGACGTCCTCCGCAACCTCGGCGACGCGCACGGTTACGGCGACGCGAAGGGTCTGCTGTCCGCGCGGCGCGCGGTGATGCAGCACTACCAGACCAAGAACATCGAACTCGACGTCGAGGACATCTACCTCGGCAACGGCGTGTCCGAGCTGATCCAGATGTCGATGCAGGCGCTGCTCGACGACGGCGACGAGGTCCTCGTACCGGCGCCGGACTATCCGCTCTGGACCGCGTCCGTCTCGCTGGCCGGCGGCACCGCCGTGCACTACCGCTGCGACGAGCAGGCGGAGTGGATGCCGGACCTGGCCGACGTCGAGCGCAAGATCACCGACCGCACCAAGGCGATCGTGATCATCAACCCGAACAACCCGACCGGCGCGGTCTACAGCGACGAGATGCTGCGCGGCCTCACGGAGATCGCCCGCAGGAACGGCCTGATCGTCTGCTCCGACGAGATCTACGACCGCATCCTGTACGACGGCGCGACCCACACCCCGACCGCCGCCATCGCCCCCGATCTGCTGACCCTCACCTTCAACGGCCTGTCGAAGAACTACCGCGTTGCGGGCTTCCGCTCCGGCTGGCTGGCGGTCTGCGGCCCCAAGACGCACGCGTCCTCGTACATCGAGGGCCTGACGATCCTGGCCAACATGCGGCTGTGCGCCAACATGCCCTCGCAGCACGCGGTGGCGACGGCGCTGGGCGGCCGGCAGTCGATCCAGGACCTGGTCCTGCCGGGCGGGCGCATCCTGGAGCAGCGGAACACGGCGTACGACCTGCTGACGCAGATCCCCGGTGTCACGTGCGTGAAGCCCAAGGGCGCGCTGTATCTCTTCCCGCGTCTCGATCCGAAGGTCTACAAGATCAAGGACGACCGGCAGATGGTCCTCGACCTGCTGGCACGCGAGAAGATCATGGTCGTGCACGGGACGGGCTTCAACTGGCCGGAGCCGGACCACTTCCGCATCGTGACGCTCCCGGCGGCGCCGGAACTGGCGGACGCGGTGACGCGGATCGGGAACTTCCTGGACGGCTACTCGCAGCCGTAGAACCGAAAGCTCGACTCGACTCAACTTTAGACTGATTCCAATGTAGGGTGGTCTCCTGACGACGCCGGGAGACCACCCTCATGTACGAGCCGATCCGCACCAAGTCGGTCCACTCGACGACCGACGCCGCCACGGACAGCGACTTCCCGCACCTCAGCCGCGAGGAGGAGCTGGACATCCAGCTCGCCGGGCATCTCGCGGCGCTGCTGGCCGTCACCGACGACCTCGGGCTCGACCGCGCGGCCACCCTGATCGCCCAGCAGGTGACCCGCCTGCGCGGCACCCCGCCGCCGCGCACCCCCGCGTCCGCCGACTCCCCCGCGGCCCTGCACCGCCGCGCGCTCGCCCTGGCGGGCCGGGCGCTGGTCGTCGCGGCGTCACGGGCGGACACGGCGGCGGCGATCCTCGCGGCACAACGAATGGACGCCCACACGGCGGCGCTCCGGGCCCCGGAGCCGCAGCCCGACCAGCCACTCGCCACCGCCCACTGACGGTCCGCGTGACGTCGCCGGTCGGGCGTCGCTCGGGCCTGCGAACCGGTGGACACGTCCCACTCCGGTCGGAGAGCGTCGCGGGGTCGATTCCGCGGTGCCGGCCCGCCGGTGTCAGCAGATCTTGCCGGGGTGGGTCGCCGTGGCCCTGAGCAGGTCGCGCAGCAGGTCGAAGTCGATGGTCTCCGGCTTGCGGAACCGCAGGCAGCCCTTGCCCATGTCCTGGCCGGCGAGCCGTTCCTCGAACGCCTCGCGGACGTCACTGCGCATGAGGTAGAAGGAGACGTACTGCTTCTGAGAGGCGAACGCGATCTCGCAGGCGCCGTTCCGCTCGTAGGCGGGCATCCCGTACGCCATGACCTCGTCGAAGCCCACCAGCTCCTCCCGGCACAGCTGCCGCATCCGGGCCAGCGCGGCCCCGCGCCCCTGAGGAACCTCGGTCAGGTAGCCGTCGACATCGCTCGCCTCGCTCCGCATGCCGTGAGGTTATGCCGGATTCGAAGCCCTTATCAATATTCCGCCCGGAACAAGGGTTCAGCCGACCTCACGTACCCCGGGTGTCGGGGAGCTTGCCCAGGTCGCGCATCCCCTCGGCGTGGGAGCTCATCCGGCTGTCCTCACTGCCGCTCGTGACGAGCCCCACACCGACGATGGGCACCGGCACGGACCTGAACGCCACGGACGTGCTCACCGCACCGGGCCGTTCAGCGGTGGTCGCGGCCCGCCGCGCCCGGGCGTTCAACCGGGAGGCCTTCGCCGGGACGCCTTACCGGACAACCAAGTTAAATCCGGCGAACAGCCGGGAAACAGTTGGCGTTTACTGCCCGCGACCTCTTGTTGCCGTTCTATCTACGCGCGTATCTTGAGCCGATTTCCAGGGTCCTCACAATTCGTGCACATGTCATACGACTGGCACGTGTACCTCCCCGTCGCAGCCGCAAGAAAGAGCTCACCGTGTCCCCATCCATACCCCCGGCCCTGCGTGGCCGGCGTGCCAAGGCGATCGCCGTGGCACTCCCCGTCGGCCTGGCCGCATCGCTCATCGCGCTGCCGTTCACCGCGCAGGCGACGCCGTCACCCGACGCCGTCATCTCCGAGGTGTTCGGCGGAGGCGGAAACTCCGGTGCCACTCTCACCAACGACTTCATCGAGCTGGGCAACGCCGGCGACGGTCCCTTCGACCTCACCGGCTGGTCCGTCCAGTACCTGAGCGGCTCACCCGGCCCCACGTCCAAGTGGCAGGTCACCGAGATCAGGGGCGCCATCCCCGCGGGTGGCAGCTATCTCGTCGAGGAGGCCAAGGGCGCCGGCGGCGACACCCCGCTGCCCGCCCCCGACGCGGCCGGCACCATTCCCATGTCGGCGAGCAGCGGCACCGTCGCGCTCGTCCGCTCGACCACTCCGCTGACGTGTGTGACCGCCGCCGACTGCGCGGCCGACACGAACATCAAGGACCTGGTCGGCTTCGGCACCGCCACCGTCCGGGAGAACACGCCCGCGACCGGCACCGACAACACCCACTCGGTGGCCCGTGACGCGGCGCTGACCGACACGGACAACAACTCCGCCGACTTCAGCGGCGCGACGCCCTCGCCGCGCAACAGCGCGGGCGCGGGTGACGGCGGCGGCGAGCCGACCCCCACCCCCTCGCCCACCGACACCACCCCCGGTGAGCTGCGGATCCACGACATCCAGGGCACCACCCGGATCTCCCCGCAGGCCGGAAAGTCCGTCACCAACGTGCCGGGTGTGGTCACCGCGGTCCGCGTGAGCGGCTCGCGCGGCTTCTGGATCCAGGACACCGAGCCGGACGGCGACCCGGCCACCAGCGAGGGCGTGTTCGTCTTCACCGGTTCGGCCGCCCCGCAGGTGAAGGTCGGCGACTCGGTCCTGGTCAGTGCCAAGGTCACCGAGTACTACCCGGGCGGCCAGAGTTCCGGCTCGCAGTCGCTCACCGAGCTGACCGCCCCGACGACCGTCGTCCTCTCCGCCGGCAACCCGCTGCCGCAGGCGGAGACGATCGACGCCACGTCGGTGCCCGAGAGCTACGCGCCGGACGCGAAGGGGCTCAGCATCGAGCCGCTCGCGCTGAAGCCCTCCAGCTACGCGCTGGACTGGTTCGAGTCCCGTGAGGGCATGCTCCTCCAGATCGGCGACAGCCGCGTGGTGGGTGCCTCCAACGCGTACGGCGAGACGTGGGTCACCACCAAGCCCAAGCAGAATCCGACCCCGCGCGGCGGCACCGTCTACCCCTCGTACGACCAGCTGAACTCGGGCCGTCTGCTGCTCGGTTCGCTGACCGGCGACAAAGTCACGGCCAATGTGGGCGACACCCTCGCCGGTACGACCACCGGCCCGCTGGACTACGGCAACTTCGGTGGGTACAGCCTCCAGGCGACCACCCTGGGCACCGTCAAATCGGGCGGCCTCAAGCCCGAGGTGGCGAAGAAGGGCAAGTCCGACGAGCTGTCGGTCGCCACGTACAACGTCGAGAACCTCGACCCGACCGACCCGCAGGCCAAGTTCGACCGGCTGGCCGAGGGCGTCGTCAAGAACCTCGCCACGCCGGACATCGTGAGCCTGGAGGAGATCCAGGACAACAACGGTGCCAAGGACGACGGCACGGTCGCCGCGGACCAGACCCTCGCGCGGTTCGTCGCCGCGATCCAGGCGGCCGGCGGCCCGGCGTACGACTGGCGCTCCGTCGACCCGGCGGACAAGACCGACGGCGGTGAGCCGGGCGGCAACATCCGTAACGTCCTGCTCTTCAACACCAAGCGCGTCGGCTTCGTGGACCGGCCCGGTGGCGACGCCGCCACCGCCACCAAGGTCGTCACCACCGGCAAGCACGGCAAGGACATCACGCTGTCCGTGTCCCCGGGCCGGATCAACCCCGCCTCGGACGCCTGGAAGAGCAGTCGCAAGCCGCTGGTCGGCGAGTTCACCTTCCGCGGCGAGCAGGTCTTCGTGATCGGCAACCACTTCAACTCCAAGGGCGGCGACCAGCCCACGCACGGCGTCTTCCAGCCGCCGACGCTCGGCTCCGAGACGCAGCGGCTGACCCAGGCGCAGGAGGTCCACGACTTCGTCGCCGGTCTGCTCGCCAAGGACAAGAAGGCCAAGGTCGTCGTCCTCGGCGACCTGAACGACTTCCAGTTCTCCAAGCCGATCACCACGCTCACCCGTGGCGGAATCCTGACCGACCTGATGGACAAGCTGCCGAAGAACGAGCGCTACAGCTACGTCTACGACGGCAACTCGCAGACCCTGGACCACATCCTGGTCAGCCCCGGTGTCAAGAAGCCGGAGTACGACGTGGTGCACATCAACGCGGAGTTCGCCGACCAGGCGAGCGACCACGACCCGCAGGTCGTCCGCATCAAGTAGGACCCCGACCGCCGAGAGGCCCCCGGAGCCGTGAGGGATGGGCTCCGGGGGCCGTTCTCGGAGGGTGGTCAGGGGCAGCCGTCAGGCGAGGCGGTTCACCAACGCGTTGTACTCGTCCCACAGTTCCGGCGGCGTGTGCGTGCCGAAGGTGTTCAGGTGGGCCGGGACCAGGGAGGCCTCCTCGCGCCAGACCTCCTTGTCGACCGTGAGCAGGAAGTCCAGGTCCGCGTCCGAGAGGTCGAGGCCGGCCGTGTCCAGGGCGCCCTTCGCCGGGAGGACGCCGATCGGGGAGTCGACGCCCTCGCCCTTGCCCTCCAGGCGCTCCACGATCCACTTCAGTACGCGGCCGTTCTCACCGAAGCCGGGCCAGACGAACTTGCCGGCCTCGTTCTTGCGGAACCAGTTCACGTAGTAGATCTTCGGCAGCTTGGACTCGTCGCCCTTCGCCGTCGCCGTGGCGCCGATCTTGACCCAGTGGGCCATGTAGTCGCCCATGTTGTAGCCGCAGAACGGCAGCATCGCGAACGGGTCGCGGCGCAGCTCGCCCACCTTGCCCTCGGCGGCGGCGGTCTTCTCGGAGGCGACGTTCGCGCCGAGGAAGACGCCGTGCTGCCAGTTGAACGACTCCGTCACCAGAGGTACGGCGGAGGCGCGCCGCCCGCCGAAGAGGATCGCCGAGATCGGGACGCCCTTGGGGTCCTCCCACTCGGGCGCGATGATCGGGCACTGGCCTGCGGGCACGGTGAAGCGGGCGTTGGGGTGGGCGGCCGGGGTCGTGGACTCCGGGGTCCAGTCGTCGCCCTTCCAGTCCGTGAGGTGCGCGGGCGGCTCCTCGGTCATGCCCTCCCACCACACGTCACCGTCGTCGGTGAGCGCGACGTTCGTGAAGACGGAGTTGCCCCACATCGTCTTCATGGCATTGGCGTTGGTGTGCTCACCGGTGCCGGGCGCGACGCCGAAGAAGCCCGCCTCCGGGTTGATCGCGTACAGCCTGCCGTCCTCGCCGAACCGCATCCACGCGATGTCGTCGCCGATCGTCTCGACGGTCCACCCGGAGATGGTGGGCTCCAGCATCGCGAGGTTGGTCTTGCCGCAGGCCGAAGGGAAGGCCGCGGCGACGTACTTGGACTCGCCGCGCGGCGGTGTGAGCTTGAGGATCAGCATGTGCTCGGCGAGCCAGCCCTCGTCGCGCGCCATGACGGAGGCGATGCGCAGCGCGTAACACTTCTTGCCCAGCAGCGCGTTGCCGCCGTATCCGGAGCCGTACGACCAGATCTCGCGGTCCTCGGGGAAGTGCGAGATGTACTTGGTGGAGTTGCACGGCCACGGCACGTCGGCCTGCCCCGCCTCAAGGGGCGCGCCCAGGGTGTGGACGGCCTTGACGAAGAAGCCGTCGTCGCCGAGTTCGTCGAGGACGGGCTGTCCCATGCGGGTCATGGTGCGCATGGAGACGGCGACGTACGCGGAGTCGGTGATCTCGACGCCGATCGCGGAGAGCGGTGAGCCGACCGGGCCCATGCAGAACGGGACGACGTACATCGTCCGGCCGCGCATCGAGCCGCGGAAGGCGCCCTGCTCACCGGTGAAGATGTCGCGCATCTCCGCCGGAGCCTTCCACTTGTTCGTGGGGCCCGCGTCCTCCTCCTTCTCGGAGCAGATGAACGTGCGGTCCTCGACACGCGCCACGTCGGTGGGGTCGGAGGCCGCGTAGTACGAGTTCGGGCGCTTGATCGGGTCGAGCTTCGTGAACGTGCCCTTCGCCACGAGCTCCCCGCACAGGCGCTCGTACTCAGCCTCCGAGCCGTCGCACCAGACCACCCGGTCCGGCTGGGTCAGGGCCGCGATCTCGTCGACCCAGGTCACCAACTCCTGGTGACCGGTCGGGGCGGTGGGAGCTTCGGGATTGAGGGGATCTCCGCTGGAAAGCTCTGCGTCGCGCGCCACGGTTACTCCTTGATGAGGGTTTATAGGTGTATGCCCCGTGGGGGCTGCGACCCGGACGCTTCGTTACCGCTCATCCGGTGCCGACCGCACTCATTTGATCATCCGACCCTCGCGCCCATCTGTCCAGAGGGCCGCCCACGTGAGCATCACCACTCCCACCCGTCTCCTGCCGGTGCGCGGGCCGCGTAAGCAGCCATACCTATCCGCTACCTACGGTCCCGTAGGTAGCATGAGCGCATGACTTCTCCCGCGTCCGACTCGCTCGCGAACCCTCGACAACCCGAAGGGGGACCGACCGAGATCCACCTGCCGACCCCTGCCAAGCCGATGATGCGCGGCTGGTTGCACATGGGGATGTTCCCGGCCGTCGTGATCGCGGGAATCGTGCTGATCGTCATGGCCGACTCCACCAAGGCGCGGGTGGCCTGTGCGATCTTCGCCGTCACGGCCTGTCTGCTCTTCGGCGTCAGCGGCGTCTACCACCGCGGCAATTGGGGCCCGCGGGGCGAAGCCGTACTGCGCCGGCTCGACCACGCCAACATCTTTCTGATCATCGCGGGCACGTACACCCCGCTGACCATGCTGCTGCTCCCCGACTCGACCGGCCGGACGCTGCTCTGGGCGGTCTGGGGCGCCGCGGTGGCGGGCATCGCTTTCCGGGTCTTCTGGGTCGGCGCCCCGCGCTGGCTCTACACCCCCTGCTACATCGCCATGGGCTGGGCGGCCGTCTTCTTCCTGCCCGACTTCATGCGTACGGGCGGGATCGTCGTCCTCGTCCTGATCGTCGTCGGCGGGCTGCTCTACAGCGCGGGCGGCGTGATCTACGGGCTCAAGCGCCCCAACCCGTCACCGCGGTGGTTCGGTTTCCACGAGGTCTTCCACTCGCTCACGCTCGCCGCGTTCGTCGTGCACTACGTCGGGATCTCGCTGGTGGCGTACAAGCACTCCTGACGCCGGAGGCCGGCCGAGTGCCCACGCCGGCCTCATCGTCCTCCTGACCGGTTCGGTGCCGGGCGCCCTCGCCGACAGCGTTCAACTGGTCGTCGGCGCAGGGGCGTTGACGGGTGTCGGGGCCGCGCTCGTCATGCCGCTCGCCCGCGCCGTACCGCCGTCGCCACGGCGGGCGCGGCCGGGCTGCCGCTCGGGCCGATCGTCGGCGGCCGGCCGCGCGACCACTTCTGGTGGGGGTCGATCGTCGTACGCGACATCCCGATGGTCGCGATCGGCATCACCGAGGAAGACACCGGCACCGGCACCGGCTCGGACGTGATGGGCCAACCGGCCACCGGACGGACAGGCCACCCGACGGACCCGGTCAAACCCCTCCGGTCACGGGACAGCCCTCAGCTCGCGCACGCCCGCCCGTTCCCGTCCGGGTCAAGCCTCAGCGGATCGTCCTTTCCGTTGACCTTCAGCGGCCCGTAGCCGTTGGCGGCGAGCCAGTCGCAGCGCGCCCGCGTCACCGTCTTCTTCTTCGTCGCCTTCACCGTCTCCGGGAAGACCGTCGGCACGCAGACGCCTCCCGACCCGTAGTGCCGGTCGCAGCCCGAGATCTGCGGGCTCACCGGCGCCGAACTCCGCTTCTTCGCGGGCTTCTTGGCCGGCTTGCCCAACTCGCCCGCGAAGTCCTGCACATGGGCGCCGTGGCCGTTGTGCGCGCCGGCCGACCTGTCCGCCAGTGCCGCCGGGCCGCCCAGCTTCACCCACTCGGCCACCGACGGAACCCCGTTCGCGTCGACCGCGAAGAGCATGTACCAGCCCGGCGGCGCGAGATTGGGATTGCTCGTCACATTCAGGTCGACGTTGTTCCCGTCGACCGTCAACGGCAGGTCCACGAAACGCTGGTTGGGGTCCGACGAGTGCGTCACCGCCGCAGGCCGGATCAACTCGGCCTTGGCGATGGGCCGGTCGACGGTGATCCGCTGCGTGTCGCCGTAGTTCCACTCCGGGTCGATCAGCGAAGTGATCTCCGGCCGCGGCCCCTTGAAGAGATACGACGGTGTGTAGAGCGACACCTGGTGGTTCCAGGAGCCGTTGCCCGGGTTGTCGCCCGTCGTCATCACCCGGCCGTCGGGGAGCAGGAACGCCGACGAGTGGTAGCCGCGCGCCTCCGGGTCGGTGGCCACCTTGTCGTACGTCTCCGTCACCGGGTCGAAGACCGAGGTCGAGAAGACCGGATCGGCCCGGTTGTGCAGCGCGCCGCCCGTCTCCAGCACCTTGCCGTCCGGCAGCAGCACCGCGGCGCCGTACATCTTGCCCTGCGCGCCGGTCTGCGGCTGCGGCCCGCCGGGGGCGCCCAGGTCCACGGTGCCCTGCGGCAGCGGCGGCCCCGCCCGGTACCGCGGGTCCGGCTCCTTGAGGTCGATGATGTCGGTGAGCCGGTTGGCCTCGGGGTTGGAGTTGATGTTCCCGCCGCCGATGGTCAGCACCTTCTGGTCCTGGGCCGGGGGCAGCAGCACGCTCGCCGACTGGTCGCGCTCGTCCTTGTTCCGCAGACCGGGCACGTCCGTGACGGTGTTGGCGTCGTAGTCGTAGACCGAGGCGCCGGTGCCGGGCGTGCCGTTGCCGAAGCTGTGGCTGCCCGTGTAGAAGAGGCGGCCGTCCTGCATCAGCACCATCGCCGGGTACAGGCCCCAGTACGACCAGGTCTGGTTGACCTCTCCGAGCGGCAGCCACTCCTCCTCGGCGGCCGACCACCGCTCGGCGGTCACCGAGCCGGACGAGTCCTCGCGCAGCCCGCCGAAGGACAGCACATCGCCGTTGCCCATGATCGTGGCGGACGGGTACCAGTGGCCGTCGTTCATGTCATTAATCCTGCTGTACGTCTCGGTGGCCGGGTCGAAGAGGTACGAGTCCTTGTAGCCCTGGTAGCCGACGGTGCCGTCCGCCGACGGATAGCCCTTGTTGCCGCTCATCACCAGCACGCGGCCGTCGGAGAGTTGGACGTGCCCCGAGCAGAACATGTCGTCGGGCGTGGGGATCGTCTCGTACGTCCCGTCCTCGGGGTCGTACACCGCCGAGGTGAAGGTGCCCGCCTCGAACCGCTCCGGGTCGTTGCCGGACCCGGCGATCAGCAGCACCTTGCCGTTGTTGAGGACCACCGAGTGCATGGAACGCACCGGGTTCTCCGTCTCCAGCACCTCCCAGCGGCCGTCGGCGCAGTCGGCGGCCGTACCCGTGCACTCCGGGTCGGGGGCGGGAACGGTGACCTCCTCCATGCCGTAGTCGTCCGTCGTGGCGCTGCCGGTGCCGAAGACGGAGACGCCCCAGCTGATCCGGTCGGTGCCGGGCGGTACGACGGGGGTACGGACCTCCGCGCGCTGGTAACCGGCGCTCAGATCAAGGGTCTTGAGGTCGGTCCAGTACTGCCAGCCGACCGTCGTGTCGTGCCGGAACAGCGTGATCGCCGTGTCCGGGGTCGTCGACTTGTACCAGAGGGAGAGGTCGTACTGCTTCGCCGGCTGTACGGCGGGGGCGCACGCCGCCGACTCGGTGACCAGCGCCTTGCGGTCGCCGTCGACCCGCCGGGTCAGCTCGACCCTGAGCGCCTTGGTGCCGCTGTGCGCATCGGCGACGGTGGCGAAGGTGAAGTCGTTGTCGCCCCAGCCGGACTGCGACCAGCAGTCCGGCATCGCGGCGCCGCCCCCGGCGCCGGGGGTTTCGAAGCCGGGGTTCTTGACGAGGTTGGGGCCCGCGGTGGCGGGCTGCTGGACGCCGACGCTGAGCAGCAGCCCGGCGGTCAGCGCCGTGACGGCGAGCAGCGCGGTACGGCGGCTGCGCCGGGCCGGTGGTCTGCGGAAAGGGGTCACCGGCCGGTCCTCTCGCTCCGCGCCGGGTCGGCCGGGTGCGCCGGGTGCGTCGCGTGAGCCGTACGGTCCGCTGCGCCACGTGCCCGCCCCCACCTCCCCTTCGGCAGATACACCAGCGTCTCGGTCCCCGCGAACCGCAGTACGAACGTCCCGAGCATCGCCAGCACCGTCGCGGGCATGACCTCCATCCCGAACTCGGCGACGAACAGCGCGATCAGCGGTATCCGCAGCAGCAGATCGGCGTTGGCGAGGACCGCGAAGCGCCCCACCCGGTCCGCCCAGTGCCGGTGGGCCCGCCTGCTGCGGAACAGCAGCAGCTCGATGAGGACGAAGTTCCACGCCACCCCGAACTGGTTGGCGACGATCTCGGCCGGGAGGTAGTGCATCCCGGCGCCCGTCAGCCCGTACAGCGCCAGCAGATTCGGTACGAAGCCCGTCAGCCCGATCAGCCCGAAGGCCACCATCCGGGCCGGCGGCGACGCCGTACGCAGCTCGACGAGATGCCGCAGGAACCGCATCCCTTCCCTGGCGGTCGACTTGGACTCGCCCGCGAAGCGGTCGCGGAAGACGAACGGCACCTCCGCGACCTGCTGCGGCCGGCACCGTACGGCCAGTTCCAGCAGGATCTTGTAGCCCAGCGGGCGCAGCGCGTCCGCCGTGACCGCGCTGCGCCGGATGGCGAAGAAGCCGCTCATCGGGTCGCTGATGCCGCGCAGCCTGCGCGGGAACAGGCCCTTGGTCAGCCAGGTGGCCGCGCGGGAGACGGCGATGCGGTAGCCGCCCGCGAGTCCGGCCCTGCTGCCACCGTCGACATACCGGCTGGCGACCACGAGATCGGCGGTCGAGCGCTCACCGGCGGCGACCAACTCCGGTACCAGGGAGGGCGGATGCTGGAGATCGGCGTCCATGACGACGATCCATTCGGACCCGGCGGCGCGCAGCCCCTCGACGACCGCGCCACCGAGGCCGCCGACCGGTTCGTCCCGGTGGATGACGGCGACGGGGAACGGGCAGTCCTGCGCGGCCTCGGCGATGGCCTCCGGGGTGCCGTCCGTCGAGTCGTCCACGAACAGGACCTCGCACGGCAGCCTGGACGGTACGGACTCCGTCAGCTGCCGCAGCAACTCCCGTACGTTCGCTGCCTCGTTGAAGGTCGGGATGATGACGGTGACGGCGCCGGGCTCGGCGACCGCGGTCGACTCCAGGTCCGGGTCGCCGAGTTCGCCGGTCCCTCGGGGAGGGACAGGAAGAATGCTCATCGTTCGCCTCCCACGGCGTTCACGATCCGCCGGATCTCGATCCGGTCCTCACCGCTCCCGAAGACGGCAACGGCCTTGGAATGGTTGAGCGCGTCGCGCACTCTTGGCAGGTCAGCGGCGTCGCGCCGGACGGTCGGCGACGCCACGACGTAGTCGATGTCGCGCCAGCCGCCGGGCAGCGTCTTCGTCACGGCGGGGTCGAGGTCGACCTTGTAGAACCAGATGGCGCCGAGCCCCGGCTGATATCCGGCGTGCACCAGGTCCAGCCACATCGCGTCGTCCACGAGGACCCTGGCGCCGGCCGGGTCGGGCACCTCGGTCGCCATCCATGAAACGGCCGCCCGGTAGGGGGCGTTGGCGTCGGCGGTCAGCGCGGTGCGGTTGCCGTCGTACCAGCGGGGCGCGACGTACGCGACGGAGGCCGCCACCAGCACGACGACGGCCGTCCACCGTACGGCGGTCGGCCCCCGTCGTTCGTCCGGCCGGCGTCCTCTGCGCAGCAGCGCGTGCGCGACGCTCGCCGCGCCGCCCGCCAGCATCAGGGCCAGGAACGGCAGTCCCTGGATGACGTACATCGCCGGGAGGTAGCCGGAGGGGCGCAGCGCCATGGCGGTGAGTATCGCGACGGCCAGCGCGGGTCCGGCGAGCGCCCGCGCGGTGACGGACCAGCGGATGGTGAGGAGCAGCCAGAGCGCGCCGGCCATGCCGCCGAACAGCAGGACCTTGTCGTAGTAGAGCCACGACTGGAAGACGCCGTGCGAGCCGGAGCCGGTGTCGAGTATGAAGCCGGAGCCGGGCCTGCTCATCTGGTACGTGACGCCGTCCCACAGCGACACATGTCCGTCACCGGGCAGCAACTCGCCCTTGAGCAGGGCGAAGAGAGGATACGAGAGGCCGATGACCGCGCAGGCGGTGATGGCTCCGGTGACCGCGAACTTGCGGGTGTCGGGGTGCCCGTTGCGCCACATCGTGACCAGCACGGCCGGCAGGACGATGAGCATCGTCTCTTTCGTCAGCACGCCGACGGCGGCGGCGAGTCCGGCGGCGAAGTGGTGCCACAGGTGCCGGTTGGGCGACGCCGCGAGGCAGAAGGCGAGGAGCATCCACATCACGGCGATGTTGTCGAGGAAGATCTCCCGTTGCAGCACGACCGAGAGCGGGGAGAGCCCGAACAGCCCCATCGCGAGTCCGGCGGCCCAGCGCGGCAGCCACAGGCGCCGGGCGAGCACGTAGAGCAGTACGGCGCTCGCGGCGCTGACCAGCAGCATCGCGAAGCGCATCGCGCCGACGGTCATCGATTCGGGCGCGATCAGCGAGGGCAGCCAGGTGAGCGCGGCTATCTGGATCCAGCCGAGCGGCGGGTGGTCGTACCAGTAGGTGTAGTGGGCGAGTCCGTCACCCTGCTGGACGGCCCACGCCTGGGCGAGATAGGTGCCCTCGTCGTCGCTGAGGGTCGGGTAGTGCTGGATGTTCCAGCCCTGGACGGCCATGATCACCAGGAGCAGGGCCGCGCAGAGGAGCAGATCGGCGCGCGAGGTGCGGAAGCGGACGACGGGTCGTATCAGCAACTGCCGCTTGTCGAGGCGCCGTCGCACATCGTCGGCGACCGGCCTCGGGGCAGGACTGAGCTTCGCGGGGGCGATTTCGGTGGTTCGGCCGGTGGCCGGTTCCGTCGCCTCCACGGGGAGGGTCGAGGTCACGCGTGGATGTCCTCTCGGGTGAGATGCGCGCCGACATGACTGGTCAGCTCCCAGTCACGGCGGCCACGCTGCTCGCGCCACACGGCACGGACGGCCGCGCCGGCGAGGAGCACCTGGTAGAAGGGGCCGCCGACGACGAGCTTGAGATAGTGCGTGAGACGGACCTTGAGTCCGTACTGCCTGCCGAAGTCGTGGAGCCCGACGAGCTCGAACACGAAGGTGACCAGCGCGGTGACGGCCGGCAGGAAGGTGATGAAGGCGATCCCGACGGGCACGTCGAGGAAGAGCGCGATGGCCACGTTGAGCGGGATGACGACGCCGGTGATGGCCTGGAAGAAGGGTGTCATCAGCGTGTAGCGGGCGAGCAGCCGCTGGCCGCGCGTGGCCAGTCGGCGCCAGTCGTTCTTCCGGTAGACCTGGAGGAAGCCCTGGTTCCAGCGGGTGCGCTGCTTGAGCAGCGACACCAGCGAGCCGGGCGTCTCCTCGCGGGTGACCATGTCGGAGTCGTAGGCGACGACGACCTTCTTGCCGATGCTGGAGAGCCGTACGCCCAGGTCGCAGTCCTCGGCGAGGCAGTCCGGGTCCCAGCCGCCCGCGTCGCGCAGCACGTCGGTCCGTACGAAGACGGTGTTGCCGCCCAGCGGGATGAAGCCCTTCTGCGCGTGCAGGTGCAGCCGGCTGCGGAACCAGAAGAAGTACTCCAGGCAGTTGCGCAGGCTGTACCAGCTGGAGTGGAAGTTGATCAGCTGGACGCCGCCCTGCACGACGTCGGCGCCGGTGGAGCGGAAGGCGTGGTCGACATGGGTGAGCAGTTCGGGGTGGACCTGGTCCTCGGCGTCGAAGACCCCGACCACCTCGCCGGTGCAGTAAGGCAGCGCCGTGTTCAGCGCCTTGGGCTTGTTCTTCGAAAGGTGGGTGTCGACGACGACACGGACCCGGGCGGGGTCGCGGGCGGCGGCCCGTTCGGCGACCTCCGCGGTCTCGGGGTCGTCGTGCCCGACGATGACGATGATCTCGAAGCGGGTGTGGCTGGACCGCAGCAGCCGCTCGATCGTGTGCTCGAGAACGGCCTGTTCGTGACGGGCGGGCAGGAGCAGCGAGAACGAGCGTGCCGGCCCCCCGTCGGGCCGGTCGAATCGTGTCGCCGCCAGCGTCTCCGGCGTCCGCCAGGCGTGCATCTGCCACCACAACGTGAACGCTGCCATCCAGAACAGCGCCAGTGAGACGGCAGCGATGAATATGGACGTGACCACATGGCCCCCCTCGGCCAAGGGTGAACCGCGGCAAGGCCCCCCTGGCCGCCGGTCCCCCCGGTTTCACCCTGTACGCATGCCCCCCATGCGCACTTGTTGCATGTCCTTCGTGATGAAGATAGGGGGGAAGTGTGACGACAGAGGGTCCAATTCGATGAACTCTCTATTTAAGTCCGATTTTGCATGCTTCACAGCGGGCCGGAACTGTGCTTGCGGGGGGCCGTTGCTACACGCGTACGGTCAACTCCT
This sequence comes from Streptomyces panacea, assembly GCF_040560175.1. Taxonomy (NCBI): domain Bacteria; kingdom Bacillati; phylum Actinomycetota; class Actinomycetes; order Kitasatosporales; family Streptomycetaceae; genus Streptomyces; species Streptomyces panacea. The sequence continues at coordinate 36,962 of NZ_JARJHW010000017.1, read as the reverse complement.
GCTTCAGGACGTCCACTTCGGTCGTGGGGGCGGAGCAGACGAAGGCGCGGCAGACGTACGCGGCGGCCCGCCCCGCCACCAGCGGTCGCCCCGCGAGCAGGGGGAACTCCGCTTCACCGGGTGCCTCTTGACCGGTCGGCTCGCCGACCGCGACAACGGCTCCGGGCGCCGTCCCGAGCAGCGCCGTACGGTGCAGCTCGGCGGTCGCCGCGTCGCCGCGCGGCCCCACCACGGCGACCTCGCGGGGACCGTCGAGCAGTGCCTCGGCGACGGCGAGCCCCCAGCCGATGAAGCGCGGCGCGCGCGGACCGAGCGCCTTGACGACGCCGAGAGCGCCCTCGGCGGCGGTGCGGTGGGCCGCGGAACCGGTGTGGGCGGCGTACGAGAGCAGCGCCCCGGCGGCCGAGGTCCACCCCGACGGTGTGGCGTTGTCGGTCGGGTCCTGGGGCCTGCGGATCAGCGGCTCGGCGTCGTGGGCCGTGTCGTACAGCGCGCCGCCCTCGCCGGTGAACTGAGCCAGGACGGTGTCGAGCAGGAATCCGGCGAAGTCCAGCCACACGCCCTCGCCGCTCACCGCGGCCAGCGCCAGGAAGCCCTCGGCGACGTCGCCGTAGTCCTCCAGCACACCGGCGTTGGCGCCGACGCGACCGTCCTTCGACGTACGGGCCAGGCGTGCCGTCTCATCCATGTGCACCCGCACCAGCAGGTCCGCGGCCTCGGTAGCCCGTTCGACGAGATCCGGCCGTTCGAAGTAGGCGCCGGTCTCGGCGAGCGCGGCGATCGCGAGGCCGTTCCAGGCGGCGACGATCTTGTCGTCCCGCTCCGGGCGCGGCCGGGTGTCACGGGCCGCGAGCAGCCGCTGCCGTACGGACTCGACCCGGGCGGCATCCACCACCCCTTCGCCCTGCGGGAGTTGGAGGACGGAGGCCCCCTCCTCGAAGGTGCCTTCCTCGGTCACGCCGTAGTAGCGGGCGGCGAACTCCGCGTCCGCCTCGCCGAGTACGTCGCTGAGCTGCGCGGGCGTCCAGGCGTAGTACGCGCCCTCGACGTGCTTCCCTGTCCCGTCGTCGCTGTCCGCGTCGAGCGCGGAGGCGAACCCGCCCTCGGCGGTGCGCAGTTCACGCACCATGAAGTCGGCGGTCTCCAGCGCCACGCGGCGCGCCAGGTCGGATCCGGTGGCGCGCCACAGCCGCGCGTAGGTGCGGCAGAGCAGGGCGTTGTCGTAGAGCATCTTCTCGAAGTGCGGGACCACCCACTCGCGGTCCACCGAGTAGCGGGCGAACCCACCGCCGAGCTGGTCGTAGATGCCGCCGCGCGCCATCGCCTCGCACGTGTCGGACGCCATCTGGAGCGCGCCCTCGGCCCCCGTACGCGCGTGGTGGCGGAGCAGGAACTCCACGACCATGCTCGCCGGGAACTTGGGCGCGCCGCCGAACCCGCCGTACTTCTCGTCGTAGTCCCGCGTCAGCCCGAGCAGCGCCCGGGCCGACTCCTCCTCGCCGGGCGTGCCCCCGCCCCCGTGCGCGAGCGACCGCCCCGCGAGCTCCGCCACGATCCGTCCGGCGACCGCGCCGACCTCCTCACGCCGGTCGGTCCAGGCGGAGTTGACGCCTTCGAGTACCTGCCGGAAGGACGGCATGCCGTTGCGGGGCGCGGGCGGGAAGTACGTACCGAAGTAGAACGGCTCCCCCTCCGCGTTGAGGAAGACCGTCATGGGCCACCCGCCCTGCCCGGTCGCCGCCTGCACGGCCTCCATGTACACGGCGTCGACGTCGGGCCGCTCCTCGCGGTCGACCTTGACGCTGACGAAGTGCGCGTTGAGGTACGCCGCCGTCGCCTCGTCCTCGAAGGACTCGTGGGCCATGACATGGCACCAGTGGCAGGCGGAGTACCCGACGGACAGCAGAACGGGCACATCCCGGCGCCGGGCCTCCGCGAAGGCTTCCGGCGCCCAGGGCCACCAGTCGACAGGATTGTCTGCGTGCTGGAGCAGATACGGGGACGTGGCGTCAGCGAGGCGGTTCGACATACGACCATCCTCGCTCACGACGGCGACGGAACCTGTCGGTGGCTCAGCCGCGCCGACCCGGGCCCGCTCGGAGCGGACCGCCCCAAATCCTCGGTGGCACAGGAGGATCTCTGTGATGATCGGATCCTTCCGGGGTGGGAACGGTTTCGAGGGGGAGACTTCGGTGACGGATTACACGATGGGCGACGGAGCGGAGGAACCTCCCGGGCGGGCGTCCTATCTGATCGAGGGACGGCGGGTAAGGCTTTCCGACCTGCTCGACGCCGGGCTGCTGGCCATGGGGACACGGCTCACCTTCCGGCGTAAGCGATCGGGGATGGCGCACACCGCCCTGGTGACCGGGGACGCCAGAATCGAGCTAAGCGATGGCCGACGGTTCAAGTCCCCCTCCACGGCAGCCGCCGCAGCCTCGGGACGAGGTCCCTTCGACGGCTGGACCGCCTGGGCACTTGACGACGGCACTCTGCTGGACGTTCTGCGACAGAAGCTGCTGGACACGGTGGCGGAGCAGCCGCCCTCCGGCGGCTTGGTGTCGGAGGGATCCGCCGCCCGGCACACCTGGTTGAAGGTCGCCCGGAAGCAAGCGGACGCAGGCACTCCGATCACCCTCACTGTCCGGGATCTGCTGGACATGTGGGGGCTGTCCCGGCGCGGTTACCTGGCCACCGCCCAGGTCTCGGCCGAGCTGGCCAACCACGGCCTGTCCAGCGTGCCGGACTTCGCGGCCGTGGGGCTCGACGACCGGGTCGCCCTGACCGGACCGTCCGCGGACACCGAGGACGAGCAGGAGACGACGTCCGAGCTGGGGGCAGGGGCGGAACAAGAGGCGGCGACGGAACAGGAGGAGATGAGGATGACCGGCGCGCCGGGGCCCGTCACCTCCGGCAAGGAAGCGGAAGACGACGAGGTCGAGCCGATCCAGGGGCAGACGGTCGGCAACCTGCCCTCGGCACTGAGGGGCGTGGAATCGGTGACCTCCTCGGCGAGCTTCGAGGAGGCGTTCACCAGAATGCGACTCAACCAGTACTCACAGCTACCGGTGCTGAACGGACCTCGCAACCTCCAAGGGGCCGTCACCTGGGAATCCATCGCGCTGGCTCGCCACACGGACGCTGATGCCCCCTTCTCGCGAGCCATCGTCAAAGCTCACGCCGTCAGCTACGCCGATCACCTGATCGACGTCCTGCCCTTTCTCGAACAGTTCGGCTTCCTCCTCGTCAAGGACCAGACGAATCGGATCGCCGGAATCATCACCGTCGCCGATGTGGCCGCCGAATACGGCGCCACTGCCCGGCCGTTCCTGCTCATCGGCGTCCTCGACCGGCAACTGCGCCGGGTCATCTCAGAAGGACTCGATCTCGTGGAAGTGATCGCTCTCTGTGACCCGGAGGGAATCCGCAAGCTCACTTCCCTCGACCAGCTGTCCTATGGTGACTACCAGCAGGTCCTGAGCAATCAGCGGCAGTGGGACAGGCTGGGCTGGCCGCTGGACCGCAAGGCCTTCAAGGACCGCCTCAACGCACTGCGCGAGGTCCGCAACGAGCTGATGCACTTCAACGACAAGGACAAGGCCGGCGACGCGGCGATCCCGATGCTCCGCAACATGATCGAGCTGCTGCGCGAGTACGGAGGCTGACGCACGCTTCACGAAGGAGGTACACCATGACCGCCGAGATGGTGGCGCCCGCGTGGATGCATACGCAGCTCAGCGCGGAACCGTACGACTCCTGGTCCGAGGAGCAGTGTGCCGGCATCGAGATCGTGGACGGGCTTGTCGCCGTTAGCCCGAGCGCGTGCAAGCGGCCCAGCCGACTGGCCCGGATCCTGGCCAATGCCCTGGACGCCGCCGCAGGCCCGGACTGGAACGCCGACACCGGCTTCGATGTCCGCCTACAGGACGTTCCGCTCACCAACCGCCGTCCGGACGTCGTCGTCTACCGAGCGGACGCCATCGACCTCACGCCCACTCGCCCCGAACATGTGCTCCTGGTCGTCGAGGTCGTATCGCCCGGCTCGGAGACCACCGACCGGATCGTGAAGGTGGACCAGTACGCCAAGGCCGGCATCGCCTTCTACTGGCGCATTGAACGGGCCGCCACCGGTGTCCCCATCATCGGCACCTATGTTCTCGACCCTGCCACCAAGGCCTACAGGGACGGCGGGATGTTCACCGGCGTGATCAAGGCCGCCGCGCCCTTCTCCGTCACCGTTGACCTGGGAACTGCCTGACAGCGCTTCTGGGTTACGGATCCCGTCCGCCCCGGGAGAACGCGCGAACCGGCCCCATCCCGATGCGTTCCATACGAAGCATCAGGTTCTTGCCAGGAAGTCGATGGCCCGTGCGTCGAGTTCGGTCGCGCAGCGCACGCCGCGCGTGCGGAAGCGTGCGAGGTCCGTGCGCATCGCGGTGACCGCCTTGCGGGTACGGGCGGAGCGCACGCCGTCCATGTGGTCCATTGCCCGGCCCCAAGTGGCGCAGGCCTGCTCGATGTTGCCGCGCTTGAGTTGCATCTCGGCACCGGCGACGAGGTCGAGCGCCACGATCCGCGCGTAGGTTCCCGCAGGACGGCTGGAGGCTGCGCGGGCGTACTGCTCGGCTGCTGCCCGGTGGTCGCCAAGCGTCTCGTACACCTTCGCGGTGCGCGAGTGGACGGACGCCGCTGGCGGCCCCCAAGCCAGAGCCCAGAAGGGCACTTCGTCACCAGGACCGGCATCCAGCAGGACGCGCGCCTGCCGCGCCTCCGCGAGGGCCGCCTGCCGCAAGCCGGACTTGGCGAGCGTGTGGGCGTGGACGACTCGGAAGATCGAAGCGCGCGGGAGGGCGATGTCGTGGTTCGCCAGGAGGCGATTCCGGCCCTGAAGCGTCTGCGTGAACTCTTGAACGTATGAGCGAGTAACAGCGTCTGGGTGAGGCGGAGTTCGTGGCGCTGTAGCGTCGTGGCGCGCACGGGCAAGTGCGCCCCACGAACCAAAGGACAGAACAGCAATGCGCGTTTCGGTGATCGGCTGCGGCCATCTCGGCGCTCCCCATGCCGCTGCCATGGCGGAACTCGGGCACGAAGTTGTCGGAGTCGAACTGAACCCGGAGACATGCCGGGTACTGCGAAGCGGACGTGGCGCCTTCTACGAGAAGGGGTTAGATGAGCTGCTGGCCAAGCACGTTCCCACCGGTCGGCTTCGCTTCACGAGCGATTTGGCGGAAGCCGCCGAGTGGGCCGACCTCCACTTCCTCGCGGTCGGTACGCCGCTTCGCGAGGACGGGCGCGGCTACGACGTGGAACAGGTTGTCGGATCGGTGAGTTCGCTGGCCCCTCTGCTGAAGCGGCCGTGCACGATCGTGGGAAAGTCCACGGTGACGGTCGGCACCGTCGCCCGTCTCCAAGAGATCGTCGCGGCCCAGGCCCCTGACGGTGTCGAGCTGGTGTGGAACCCCGAGTTTCTACGCGAAGGTCACGCCGTCGAGGACACCCTGTACCCGGACCGTATCGTCGCCGGTCTCACCTCACCCGAGGCGCAGAAAGCCATTGAGGAGGTCTACGCACCGATCCTGGCCCGGAACGATGTGACACTGATCGTCACCGACCCGCCGACCGCAGAGGTGCTGAAGTCCGCCGCCAACGCGTTCCTCGCCACGAAGATCTCCTACATCAACGCCATGGCTGAGGTGTGCGAGATCGTCGGCGCGGACGTGAGCACGGTCGCATACGGTCTCGGCATCGACCCCCGGATCGGGCATGGCGGAATGCGCCCCGGTATCGGCTACGGCGGGGGCTGTCTACCGAAGGACACCGGCGCGTTCACCTGGCGAGTGGGGGATCTGGGGGCCACCCACGCCCACGCCCTGCTCCAGGCTGTCGAGGGAGTCAATCACTCCCGAATGGACGCTGCCATCGCCCTCGTCGAACGCGCGCTCGGGAGCCCGGTTGACGGTGCCCGCATCGCCGTCCTGGGGGCATCGTTCAAAGCGGGCACGAGCGATGTGCGTAACTCACCGGCGCTCCGACTGGCGGGACGACTGCACGATGCCGGTGCTCGCGCCGTCATCTACGATCCCGAGTCCACTGATGCCGCCCGGAACCTGCGGCCGCATTACACGTACGCGGATGACGCGGCGACGGCCCTTGAGGGAGCCGACATTGTCGTACTGGCCACCGAATGGCCGCAGTTCACCAAGGACACCAAGTTCCCCTCGTCCGCAGGAGAAGCCGTTCGGAACAAGGTCCTTGTCGATGTCCGTACTGCCGTCGACCCGGATGTCTGGGTCGCGGCGGGCTGGGAGGTCTGGCAGCTCGGCCGACCCGTCCAGCGCCCCGAGCAGTGACCCTTCCACATGGGCACCGCACGCGTGGGCCTCGCCGGGTGCTCCCTCGCCCCCGTGTCGAGGGAGCACCCTGCGGGGTTCCGTACGTCGGGGGCGGGAGGGGTCAGCAGCCGCCGCAGTTGTAGAAGGTCACGTCCCAGTGGTTGACCTCGTTGTAGTAGATGTTGCCGGCGCCCGACTGCCACTTGCTGCCGCCGATGGAGGTGAACGTGCGGGTGACGTAGTTGGTCAGGCAGCTCGTCATGGAGAAGTCGAGCTTGTAGCCGTTCCAGTGGCTGTAGGTGCCCGAGGCGTGGCCGGTCTCGGTGCCGCCGGTGACGGTCAGGCCGCAGCCGCTGGCGTTCTTCAGGGTGATCGCGCCCTGGATGGTGGCGGAGTTGACCTGGTCGAGGGAGGTACAGGTCGGGTTGTTGCGGTTCGTACAGCCACCGCTGGAGCTGATGCCGATGCCGGCGCTGCTGAGCTGGGCGGCGGCGGTGCCGTGGCTCAGCTTGGCGAGCACTCCGGCGGGAGCCTTGGCGTCGGCGGGGGCGGCCTGGGCGAGCGCGGGGGACGAGAAGAACGCCAGGGCGAGGGCGGCGGCGCCGATCGCGGTGCTTCTGAGGGTCTTGTTCACTGTAATTTCCTCTTCGGTGGGGGCGGGGAGGTCAACTACGCGCGTAGCATCGCCGGTTGCGCCCATCCGCACGAATCCCCAACTCACCCTGACTGAGCGTCAGTTGAGGCTCGTGCGTGCGGTGCTGCCGGTCATGCAGACAAGATTGCACATCTACGCGCGATGCGTAAGACGGTGCAGCAAGTTACCGGTTGGCCTTTAGCCCCGGCCCCGCAGCTCTGCCGACAGGAGATCTCCGCACGGCAGAATCCCTCGCTTCCGCCGGCGCCGGGTCCGCAGGGTGGAGTGGACCGGCCGAGGTGGGCGAGCGCCCGCCGTGGGGGGCCGGGTCATGGAGGAAACATGCTCTCGACCGTTCCACGGCGCACGACGACGGCGCGGGCCGAGTCCGGCGCGGTGCCGTTCGACGACCAGATCGCCGGGCGCCTGCAGCACGGCAGGATCGTGGTGCTCGGCGAACAGGTGGACGACGGAATCGCCAACAGGATCTGCGCCCAACTGCTGCTCCTGTCGCAGGAGGACCCCAGGAGCGACATCGTCCTGATCGTGAACAGCCCGGGTGGTTCCGTCCTCGCCGGGATGGCCGTCTACGACACCATGCGGTTCATCCCGAACGATGTCGCCACGCTGGCGATGGGCTTCGCGGCCAGCATGGGCCAGTTCCTGCTCTGCGCGGGCGCGCCCGGCAAGCGCTACGCCCTGCCGAACGCGCGGATCATGATGCACCAGCCGTCCGGCGGGATCGCCGGAACGGCGGCCGACATCGCCGTACAGGCCGAGAACCTCGCGTACACCAAGCTGACCATGCAGAAGCTGATCGCGGAGCACTGCGGCCAGAGCCTGGAGACGGTCGCGGCCGACCAGCGGCGGGACCGGTGGTTCACGGCGGAGCAGGCGAAGGAGTACGGCTTCGTGGACCGCATCGTGCGGAGCGTGGCGGAGCTGGGCGGGGACGCGGCGAGCGGCTTCGGCTTCGGCTTCGAAACGGCGGGCGCCGCGACGGGCGAGGGGGCGGCGGTATGAGCGGGCAGTACACCGTCCCCGTGGTCGTCGAGCGGACTCCGAACGGCGAACGCTCCTACGACGTCTTCAGCCGGCTGCTCTCCGAGCGGATCATCTTCCTCGGCACGTCGATCGACGACGGCGTCGCGAACGTGATCATGGCGCAGATGCTCCATCTCGACCACGAGAGCAGCGACCTGGACATCCACCTCTACATCAACTCCCCCGGCGGCGCGGCCACCGGGCTGACCGCGATCTACGACACGATGCAGTTCGTCCGGGCGGACGTCGCGACCGTCTGTCTCGGCCAGGCGGGCTCGGGCGCCGCCGTACTCCTCGCGGCGGGTGCGCCCGGCAAGCGGACGGCGCTCCAGCACTCACGGGTGCTGCTTCACCAGCCGTCCACCCAGGGGCAGGGCGAGGCGGCGGACCTGGAGATCCAGGCGGCGGAGGTGCTGCGGACGAGGGCCGAGATCGAGTCCATCCTGTCGCACCACACGGGCCAGAGCGTGGAGCGGCTGCGGGAGGACACCGACCGGGACAAGTACTTCACGTCGGCGCAGGCGAAGGAGTACGGCCTGGTGGACGGTGTGATCACGACCCGCGAACTGGCGGAACGCGGGCGCTGAGCCGCGTACGGTGCGGGGCCCGGCACGGGGGTCCGGGCCCCGCACCGTACGCGCGACGTCCGACGCCGCGCGAAGTGCTACGCCGTGCGACGTCCTACACCGCGCGAAGCCCTACGCCGCGAGCAGTCCGCCCATGACGTGCCCGCCGCGCCCGCCCCGGCGGCCGGTGTCGCGGCGCGGGTGCCCCCAGTGCGCCGTGGCCGGGGACCTGGCCGTGACGGAGACCGTCACCGTCGTCGTCGAGATGAGGTCGATGTGCAGGGCGCCCACCAGGTCCGCGAGGCGCAGCCCGAGCGCACGGCAGACGGCCGCCAGCACCTCGGACGACGGCTCCTTGCGCCCGCGCTCGATCTCCGACAGATACGGCAGCGAGACCTGCGCCTGATCGGCGACGTCGCGCAACGTCCGCCCCTGACGCAGCCGCGCCCTCCGCAGCGCGGCCCCCACGAGATCCCGCATCAGCGGCTCGGGCCCGTTGCCACCGGGCTTGTCGCCGGACCTGTCGTCCCGGTCCGGACCGGGAACGGCACGCAGGACGCCTTCACTCATGGTTTCCTCCGTCAGCTGTGGACCGGCACCGTGGCACGGACGCCCGCCGTCCCGAGCCTAAGCCGGGGCCCCTCCCCCGGGCCACGCGGCGGACCGCCGACGCCGCTCTTTCCGCCGCGGGCGTAACAGGGGCCCCGCGCGGGCAAGACGTACGGGCACACGTACGCATCAGTCGCGCGCAGGCGCCCGGCGCGGAGCGGCGACATCGGCCGCCGCGGGCCCGGCAGGCCGCCTCGCGCTCGCGTGCCCCACGCAGCACACTGGCGCGGGGCACGCCGAAGCACCGGATGCTCTCGGAGGGGGAAACATATGCGGGACAGCCATCGGGGCGAGGCCGAGAGGCTGTTGGTACGCGCCGTCGAGGAAGAGGTGCGGCGCGCGGGCGGGCGGATCGACGGGAATGTCCTTCTGGCGCGCGGGCGGGGCGCGTTGGAGACCATCGCGGAGTCCGCCAAGGACGAGTACGCGCTGTACGAGGCGGCGCTCGACCAGTCCGACGCCGAGCGGCGGACCCTGGGCGAGCGGCTGGGCGGGGGCGCGCTGCGAACACCCCTGCTGGTGGCGGGCGTTGCCGCCGCCTCCGCCGTCGCCGCCGATGTCGGGCTCGGCACCGGTACCGGCACGGCCGTCGGCACGGGCGTGATCGTCGCGGTCGTCGGTACGGCGACGGGCGTCGCCAAGGTGGCCTCGGCGGGGCGTCCGGCCGGACGTGCCGGGGCAGCGGGCCGGGCACGTGACGTCGAGCAGTCGCGGCTTCAGTGGCTGACGGCGCTGGAGGTACGCGGTATCCGCCCGTACCTGGACCAGCAGCGCGTCCTGACCCAGGCGACCCGGCGTACGACCAAGAAGCCCACCGTCGTACCGCAGTTGCGCGGATCCGACCGCAGCGCCGCCGCGCGCAGACGCAGCGTCCTTGAGCAGTCCTTCGGCCATCTCCCCTCGTCCCACGGTCCGTTCGCGGGCCGGCGGGAGGCGATAGGCCAGATCGCGCGCTGGGTGCACGCGGCCCGCGCGTCGACGGAGACCAAGCCGACCGTCGTCGTGCTGTACGGCGCGCCGGGCTCCGGCCGGACCACGCTCGCCGTGCGGGCGACGCACCAGCTCAGGGACCAGTTCCGCGGAGCGTGCGTCGTGGACCTGCGGGGCGGCGACGCGGGAGAGGCGCCGCTGTCGACCAGGGACGCGCTGCTGCATTTGCTGAACCGGCTCGGCGCGCCCCGCGAGCAACTGCTGTTCCGTGAGCGGTCGTCGCCCGAACAGCAGGTACGGCGGCTGAGCGAGCTGTACCACCAGCATCTGACCGGTCTGCCGGTCACGATCGTGCTCGACGACGCCTCCGACGCGGAGCAGATCCGCACTCTGGTCCCCGAACGCTCCGACAGTCTGGTGCTGGTGACGACCCGTCAGCCCGTCGAGCTGGCGCCCGACACCCCGGCGTGGGTGCACCAGCTGCCGGTGGAGGCGCTGGACGGCGCGGGCTGCGAGGAGTTGCTGCGGGCCGCCGGGGAGGAGCCGGTGGGCGGGCCCTACGACGCCCAGACCATCGACAGGATCGGCGAGTTGTGCGGCGGTCTGCCGCTGGCGCTGCGTATAGCGGGCTCCTCGCTCGGTTCGCGTACGTCGCAGCGGCTGGCCACGGACCTGGAGGCGTACGGCCCGGTCGACCCGGCCGAGCGGGCGATGTGGCTGCGCTACACCGACCAGAGCGACCAGGCGCGCCGGCTGCTGCGGCGTCTCGCGCTGGCCGGGCGTGCCTCGCTCGGCGCCGCTGCCGCCGCCGCGCTGCTCGCCACGGACGAGCAGGAGGCCGAGCGGCTGCTGACCGTGCTGTCCCGCGCGGGCCTGATCGACCACGTACGCGCCAGCCGCTACCGACTCCACGACGTCGTACGGAACTTCGCGCTCGCCCGGCTGCAGGACGAGGAGGAGGCCACCGACCGTACGGCCGCGCAGGAACGGCTGATCCAGAACTACTCGGAGCTGGCCGACTCGGTGATCCGGCTGGTCGACGGCAAGACGTCCACGCGCGCCGACCAGTTCGGCGGGCACGGCTTCTCCTCGCTCGACGCCGCGCTGCGCTGGCTGGACGACGAGTCGAGCTTCATCACCGCCGCGCTGCGGCACGCGGAGGGTGTCAACCAGGCGGCCGTGCTGAGCCTGCTGGGCGCGCTCTGCGACTACTGCCTGCTGCGCGGGGACCTCTACCGGCTCGGTGAGATCAGCGAGTTGACGCAGGCTGTCGACCAGGGGCTGCTGGCCCGCTCGGTGCAGTGGCGTACCGGTATCGCGGCCCGGCAGCTCGGCGAGCTGGACAAGGCAAAGACGACCCTGACGTCCGTGGTCGACCTCTACCGCGAGGCGCACCACGACGCGGGCGTCGCCCGCGCGCTCTGCTCGCTGGGCATCACGCTGCACCACCAGGGCAATCTCACCGAGGCGTCGGCGAAGCTGCGCGAGGCGCTCGATCTCCAGGCCCCGGCCGAGCTCGGCGCCGACCGCGCCTGGACGATGCACGCGCTGGCGGCCGTCGAACGCGACCGCGCGAATCTCACCGAGGCCCTCGTGCTGCTGTCGACGGCGCTCGTCCTGCACCGTGAGGGCGAGTCGCTGCACGGCGAGGCGTGGACGCACTTCCAGCTCGGGCAGGTCTGTCTGCGGATGGGTGATGTCCCGCGTGCCGAGCGGGAGTTGAGCCAGGCGATGGATCTGTACGGCCGCACCCGCGACGGCCGCGGGGAGGCCTGGGCGCTGACCCAGCTGGCCCGCGCCCGGCTGGTGGACAGTGAACCGGAGTCGGCGGCCGACCAGTTCCGCCAGGCCCTGGCCAGACACCGGGACAACGAGGACGCGCGCGGCGAGGCGTGGACCCTGTACTACCTGGGCCAGGCGCTGGAGGAGTGCGGGGACGCCGCCCAGGCCGTACGCGAACTGGAGCGGGCGCGCTCGATGTTCTCCCGGATGCGCGACGTGTACGGGCTGGCCTGCGCCCGGCACCACTCGGGCCGGGTCACCCGCGACCAGCGGGCCGCCCAGACCGGCAATCTGCGCAATTCCGGCTTCGCGCGGCAACTGCTCGTCGACGCCCGCGCGGACTTCCGCCGGATCGGCGTCGCGCACGGCGAGGCCTGGACCTGTCTGGAGCTGGCGATCATCGACGCGGGCAACAGCAAGGCGGCCCAGGCGCTGGCCCTGTGCGACGAGGCGACGGCGCTGTTCACCTCGTACGGCGACCATCGCGGCGCCGACTGGGCCCGTTTCCTGCGCTGCACGCTGCTGCCCTACGGCTCGGCGGGCGGCGTCGAGGTCGGGTCCGTGGTGGCGGAGCAGGAGCTGGCCGAGCTGGTGGCCGCGCGACACCCGTCACGCGACGGCAAGGTGGAGGAGTGCGCGGAGACGTTCGCGGTGATGCTGGAGCGCGGCGTCGCGCTGGAGGACGGCTGGCAGGCGTGGCGTCTCGGGATGGTGCCGAGCCGGCACGCGCGCGAGGTGATGGGCGTACCGGTGGAGCCGGTCGGGGCCTGAATCCGCGACCACCCGCATCGCCACGTCGGCGGGCGGGCCGGTCGCCGTCTCGTACGGGCCGCACGGCGCCGTGGGTGGCCGCCCCCGGCGCCACCCTCGTCGGGGAAGCCGAACACTCCCGCTGACCGCGTGCCCCGGAGGGCGGCCGGCGGGAGCACGAAGGCACGTGCCACCGGGGCGCGCGCCACGAGAACGCGTGCCACGAGGACGGCACGACCCGCAAAGGCGCGCATCCATGAAGGCACGTACCCATGAAGGCGCGCACCCGCGAAGGCACCTACCCGCCAAGCGCCTGCCCGCAAAGGCACGTACCCGTGAAGGCGCCCGAGCCTTACGTCGTCTGCCGCTCGCCCACCGTCGCCGCGGGCGCCTCCGCCCCGTCGGCCGGCTTCTCCTCGAAGTCGACCTTGCCCATGTGGCGGTTCATCGACTTCATCAAGAGCCATACGGCGCACGCCATCACGGCGAAGACGACGAAGCCGAGGACGCCGGGCGTCACCTTGTTCTCGTCCAGCTCCTTCGCGAGCGGGACGAGCTGCGTCACTGCCTGGGTCGCATACATATCAGGCATTGTCGCGGATGCCCGCGAAGAGGTCGTCCTCGGGGAGGGAGGTATCGACGAGCGACTTCACCAGCTCGTACTCCTCCGTCGGCCAGACCTCCCGCTGGATGTCCATCGGAACGCGGAACCAGCCGCCGTCGGGGTCGATCTGTGTGGCGTGCGCGATGAGCGCCTTGTCGCGGATCTCGTAGAAGTCGGCGCACGGCACGTGCGTGGTCAGTGTCCGCTCCTCACGCGCGAACTCCTTCCACCGCTCCAGCCATTCGCCGTAGGGGGATTCGAGCCCGCGCGCCAGCAGGGCCTCGTGCAGCGCGACCGTACGGGGGCGGTTGAAGCCCTGGTTGAAGTAGAGCTTCCGCGGCTGCCACACCGGCCCGAACTCGGCCTCGGGGTACTTCTCCGCGTCGGCCGCCGCCTCGAAGGCCACCATCGAGATCTTGTGGGTCATGATGTGGTCGGGGTGCGGATAGCCGCCGTTCTCGTCGTACGTCGTGACGACCTGCGGGCGCTGCTCGCGGATCATCCGCACGAGCCGGCCGGCCGCCGCGTCGACGTCCTCCAGGGCGAAGCAGCCCTCGGGGAGCGGCGGCAGGGGGTCGCCCTCGGGCAGGCCCGAGTCCACGTATCCGAGCCACGCCTGTCTGATGCCGAGGATCTCCCGAGCCTCGTCCATCTCCTTCTTGCGCACCTCGTGGATGTGCTCCTCGATATAGGTGTCCCCCTGGAGCTTGGGGTTGAGGATCGAGCCGCGCTCGCCTCCCGTGCAGGTCACGACCAGCACGTCCACCCCCTCGGATACGTACTTGGCCATGGTGGCCGCGCCCTTGCTCGACTCGTCGTCGGGGTGGGCGTGCACGGCCATCAATCGCAGCTGGTCAGTCAAGACTCGGTCCTCAGTGATTTGTCGCATCGGGCGGCTTCTATAGTGACGGAATCGAGGGACGGAAAATTCCGGAGAGGAATGATCATGACGGCGGTACGCCCACCGGTTCTTCCCGAGGGCCGCTACGGCCGCTCGTCGGACGAGCGTGCGGACCGCAAGCTCAAGATCGTCGGCTCGGTGCTCGGCGTCGGCCTGCTCGCGCTCGTCGGCTGGTTCGGTTACGACTATGTGGCAGGCCAGAGTGTCTCGGGCGAGCTCATCAAATTCAAGCGGGTATCGGCCACCGCGGTCGAGGTGCATCTCGAGGTCCGCAAGGACAAGGACGCGGCCGGCACGTGCACGCTCCGTTCGCGCGCCGAGGACGGTGCCGAGGTGGGCCGCAAGGACGTCCGCTTCGACGGTCCCGAGACGCGGATCGACCGGGTCGTCACCGTCCGTACGACCGCGAGCGCGACGAGCGCGGAGCTGGTCGGCTGTACGGCCGACGGCGGCTGACAGGCGTGGTTCACGTCCGCCCATGCCCTTTCCGGATCTGACCCTCCCCGGCATCCCTCCCGGTTCACGTCGCTGACCTGCGACGATGTAATTCTGATGCCTTTCGTCCTGTCCTGACGCCACGGAATTGTTAGGCTCGTGGTTTCGCCCACCCGAGAAGGCACATCCTTCTGAGTAGGGCGTTGCTTTGTATTCCCAGTACCTACGAGGAGCACCTGTGACCCAGACCAGCGAGAACGTCACCTGGCTCACCCAGGCGTCGTACAACCAGCTCAAGGCCGAGCTGGACTACCTGTCTGGTGCCGCGCGCGTCGAGATCGCCCAGAAGATCGAGGCCGCCCGCGAGGAGGGGGACCTGAAGGAGAACGGCGGGTACCACGCGGCCAAGGAGGAGCAGGGCAAGCAGGAACTGCGGGTGCGCCAGCTCACCCAGCTCCTGCAGAACGCGAAGGTGGGCGAGGCTCCGGCCGACGACGGGATCGTCGAGCCGGGCATGGTCGTGACGATCGCGTTCGACGGCGACGTGGACGACACCCTCACGTTCCTCATGGCCTCCCGCGAGTACGCGAGCAGCGACATCGAGACGTACTCACCGCAGTCGCCGCTCGGCGCGGGTGTGAACGGCAAGAAGGTCGGCGATGACGCGGAGTACGAGCTGCCGAACGGCAAGAAGGCCGCGGTGAAGATCCTGGCCGCGAAGCCGTATCAGGGCTGAGCGGACCCCGGTCACTCCTCGATCGCCGGACGGGCCGCATCGGCGGCCGGTCCGGCGATGCGGGTCGTTACGCGGTGGCCGAGCGGTAGCGCCGTACCGCCAGCGTGCGGAACACCACGATGATCAGGACGGACCAGATCAGCGAGGCCCAGACCGGATGCTCCATCGGCCAGGCGCCGGTCACCGAGGCCTCCCGGCCCGGGATCGTGTTGCCGAACAGCTCACGCGCCGCCTGCACGGTCGCGCTGAACGGATTCCACTCCGCGACGTGCTGAAGGAACGCGGGCATGCCGTTGACCGGCACGAAGGCGTTGGAGATGAAGGTCAGCGGGAACAGCCAGATCAGCCCGCCGGACGTGGCGGCCTCCGGCGTACGGACGATGAGCCCGATCAGCGCGCCGATCCAGGAGAACGCGTACCCGAGGAAGAGCAGCAGCCCGAATCCGGCGAGCACACTGCCGATGTTCTCGTGTGTGCGCCAGCCGATGATCAGGGCGACGGCCGCGAGGACGACGAGCGTCAGGGCGGTCTGTACGAGGTCGGCGAGCGTACGTCCGGTGAGGACCGCGCCGCGCGCCATGGGCAGTGAGCGGAACCGGTCGATGAGCCCCTTGTGCATGTCGTCGGCGATGCCGGCGCCCGCGCCCGCCGTGGCGAAGGTGACGGTCTGCGCGAAGATGCCCGCCATCAGGAACTCGCGGTAGGCCTGGGCACTGCCGGCGGGGGCGCCGGGAATGTTGATGGAGCCGCCGAAGACGTAGGTGAAGAGCACCACGAACATGATGGGCTGGATCAGCCCGAAGATGATCATCTCCGGGATGCGCACCATCCGGATCAGATTGCGCTTGGCCACCACGAGCGAGTCGCGGACGGACTGGACGATGCCGCCGCGCGGGCGCGGCGCGAGGGCCTTGGGCGAGGCCTCGGTTACGGCGCTCACTTGGCGCTCTCCTTCGGGTCCGTGATCGTCTCGGTGGTGTCGGACGGCTCCGCCGCGTTGGCGCCAAGCGCCGCGTCCTCCGGGGCCGTGCCCTGTGTCGCCGTGTCCGGTGTCGCGCCGGGTGCCTTGTCCGGTGTCCTGCCCGGCGTCGTGCCGTCCGCCGTGCCGTCGCCGTTCCCCCGGCCCTCCTCGGCCGCGTGGCCGGTGAGCGAGATGAAGACGTCGTCGAGGGTGGGGCGGCGCAGGCCGATGTCGTCGATCTCGACGCCGCGGGCGTCGAGTTCCCTGATGATCTCGGCGAGCAGTTTCGCTCCGCCGGTGACCGGGACGGTGAGCTTGCGGGTGTGCTGGGCGACCATCACCTCGCCCTTGCCGAAGCCGGCCAGCACGTCGTGGGTCGGGGCGATCTGCTCGCGTTCGTGGACGACGACCTCGACGCGCTCGCCGCCCGTGCGGGCCTTGAGTTCGTCGGCGGTGCCGCGCGCGATGACCCTGCCGTGGTCGATGACGCAGATGTCGTGGGCGAGGTGGTCGGCCTCTTCCAGATACTGGGTGGTGAGCAGCAACGTCGTACCGCCCGCGACCAGTTCCTCGATGATTCCCCACAACTGCTGGCGGTTGCGCGGGTCGAGGCCGGTCGTCGGCTCGTCCATGAACATCACCGGCGGGGAGACGACGAGCGCCGCCGCGAGGTCGAGGCGCCTGCGCATACCGCCGGAGTACGTCTTGGTGGTGCGGTCGGCGGCGTCGGTGAGGTTGAAGCGGTCGAGGAGTTCGACGGCCCGTGCCTTCGCGGCGCGGGCGCTCTGCTGGTAGAGCTGGCCGACCATCTGAAGGTTCTCGCGGCCCGTCAGATACTCGTCGACCGCGGCGAACTGGCCGGAGAGGCCGATGTTCCTGCGTACCTCGTTGGGGTGCTTGAGCACGTCGATGCCGGCGACGACGGCCTTGCCGCTGTCGGGCTGGAGCAGGGTGGTCAGCACACGGACCGCGGTGGTCTTGCCCGCTCCGTTGGGGCCGAGCAGACCCAGGACCGTGCCTTCGGGGACATCGAGATCGACGCCGTCCAGTGCTCGTACGTCGCCGAACGTCTTGACCAGGCCTTCGGCATAGATGGCGCCTGGCATAGGGGTACTCCCAGAGTTGTGTCAGATGCGGTCAAATGGTGCGATCCGTGCCAACGGAGAGCTTAGGCCGACGGAAGCAGGCCCTGACGCTAACGCGATACATCGCGACAGGCAAGGTATTTAAGTAAGCTCTATGTAAAGAGGATCGGAAGGTGGCCGTGCGCGAGCGGGCGGCCCGCGGAGGGCCCGGCGGACGGGCCGGCCGGGAGCCTCAGCCGAGGATCGTGTAGCCCGCCTCGCGCAGCGCCGTCGCCACGTCCACGCAGTGCTCCGGACCCTTGGTCTCCAGATGCAGCTCCACGTCCGCCTCGGTCAGTCCGAGCCGGGGATCGGTCCGTACGTGACTCACGTCCAGCACGTTGGCGTCGGCCACGGACAGCACCCCGAGCAGCGTGGCGAGCGCCCCCGGCCGGTCGGTGATCCGCAGCCGCAGCCCCAGGTAGCGCCCGGCCGCCGCCATCCCGTGGCGCAGGATCCGCTGCATCAGCAGGGGGTCCACATTGCCGCCCGACAGCACCGCGACCACCGGCCCGCGGAACGCCTCGGGCGTGCTCAGCAGCGCGGCAACCGGGCTCGCCCCGGCCGGCTCCACGACCAGCTTCGCCCGCTCCAGACAGAGCAGCAGCGCGCTGGACAGCTCGTCCTCGGAGACCGTACGCACCTCGTCGACCAGGTCCCTGATCATCGGGAACGTGATCTCGCCCGGCCGGCCCACCTTGATGCCGTCCGCCATCGTCTGCTGCTGGTCGATCGACATCGGCCGCCCGGCCCGCAGCGACGGCGGATACGCGGCGGCGCCCTCCGCCTGTACGCCGATCACCTTGATGTCCGGGCGCACCGCCTTCACCGCGAGGGCGATGCCCGCGGCGAGGCCGCCGCCGCCGAGACCGACGAGGATCGTCCGTACCTCGGGGCACTGCTCCAGGATCTCCAGGCCCACCGTGCCCTGTCCGGCGATGATGTCCAGGTGGTCGAAGGGGTGGATGAAGACCGCGCCGGTCTCCCGCGCGTACTCCTGCGCGGCGGCCAGGGTCTCGTCGACGACATGGCCGTGCAGCCGTACCTCCGCGCCGTACTCGCGGGTCGCCGCGATCTTGGGCAGTGGCGCCCCGACCGGCATGAACACGGTCGAGCGCACACCGAGCAGGGTCGACGCGAGCGCGACGCCCTGCGCGTGGTTTCCGGCGCTGGCGGCGACGACACCGGCCGCGCGCTCCTCGGGGGAGAGCCCGGCGATCCGCACGTACGCGCCGCGCAGCTTGAACGACCCCGTCCGCTGAAGGTTCTCGCACTTGAGGTGGACGGGTGCGCCGACCAGGTGCGTCAGATGCCTGCTGCCCTCCATCGCGGTCATCCGGGCCACACCGGTGAGCATCTTCTGCGCCCCGCGGATGTCGTCGAGGATCAGCGCGGGCGCGGAGCCACGCGGTGAGGCGGAAGTGAATGATCCGGAGGGACGAGACGTACCGAAGGTCATGACCGCCAGTCTCGCAGCTCATCGACGGGTCGGCCGCCCGGAACCGGGGCCGGTCGTCCGGATCGGCCCGACAAGATCCAAACGACCGCCCCTGGGGGCGTCCGCCGGTTTACGCGGGGCTGGTACGGCCACGGGCAGGTCCGCGTACTCTGTCCCCCACCATCCGACCACCGCACGAGAGAGCCCCAGCCATGCCCCCTACTCAGGACATGACTTCCGCTGTGTCGGCCTCCCCGGGCTCCGGCTCCGAATCCTCCGGTTCCGACCCCTCCGGCTCCGCACCTTTAGAGTCCGCACCGGCACCTTCCGTCGGTACCGAATCCGTCGCCGCGACTGACGACGCCGCACTGCTCGACGCCCTTCAGCACCAGGTGGCCGTCTTCGCCCGACGGGCCGAACAGACCCGCCTCGGCGGCGTCGGCCAGGTGCGCAACTCCATGGACCGCGCCGCCTACTTGCTGCTCAACCGGCTTGATCTGGAAGGCCCGATGGGCGTCAAGGCGCTGGCCGCGGGGATGG
Source organism: Streptomyces panacea (assembly GCF_040560175.1). Classification (NCBI taxonomy): domain Bacteria; kingdom Bacillati; phylum Actinomycetota; class Actinomycetes; order Kitasatosporales; family Streptomycetaceae; genus Streptomyces; species Streptomyces panacea. Next base: position 17,576 of record NZ_JARJHW010000017.1, on the reverse strand, counting down.
GGATCGACTCCTCCACCGTCACCCGCCAGGTCGCGCCGCTGGTCGACACCGGCCTGGTCAAGCGCACGTCACACCCGGAGGACGGCCGCGCCGTCGTCCTGGAACTCTCCGTACGCGGTCTCAGCCGCCTCGAAGAGGTCCGGTCCTCGCGCCGTGAGCTGATGTCACAGGTCACGGACGGCTGGACGGAGGAGGAACGGGAATCGTTCCGCACCCTTCTGACCCGGTTCAACTCCGCCCTGTCCGCACGGCAGTCGGGCCCCGCGTCGGCCGAACCGGTTTCGCACCGGGCCCCGGTGGACGAACCCTCCGGCACGGAGCCACCGCCGGCCTCTTGACCTGGGCCCGGGTCTGTCCTCATATGAGGTGTGCGAGAGCGACGGCAGGCGAGTACGGACCGCCGTCGTGCCCGGGAGTTCGAGGCATTCGTCGCGGGCGCGGCAGGCCGGCTGCTGCACGCCGCCACACTGCTGACGGGTGAGCCCGCGGACGCCAAACCACGCGCGGAACAGCTGCTGACGGCCGCCCTGGCCCGTACGTACGCGGACTGGGACCGGCTGCGTGACGCGGACCCGTACGACCGCGCACGCCAGGAGCTGGCCGCCCGCTACGCACGGGGCGCCTGGCGGCACCCCCGGACGGGTGAGGGCCTGCTCGGCCGGCTCAGCCCGCAGGAGCGGCTCATTCTGGTGCTGCGCCTGTACGAGGGGGTGGCCGAGGAGCAGACGGCGGCGCTGATGGGGCTGCCGGTCGAGCGGGTGCGCGCGATCTGCGCGCGGGCGGTCGCCGCGATGCGGCGGCCCGCGCCGCCCCGCCGGCCGGCGCCGCACTGGCCGCTGTCGCTGCTCTCGTCGCACTCCCGGCAGGCCGCGCCATGAGCGGCCACAGCCGTAAGGAGGACGAGGTCCGCCGGATGCTCGACCTGCCGCATCCGCCGGTCCCCGTCGATCTGACGGCCCGCGCGACCGCTCGTGGCACCCGTCTCCTGAACCGCAGGCGCACCCGGCGCCTGCTGCTCTGGTCGCTCGTCGCGATGGCCGTGATCGCCTTCGCGGTGTGGGCGTCGGTGGCGGAGCCGTGGACGGTCCCGCCGTCCGACAAGACCCCGCCACTGGAGGGCTGGTGAGCGCCCGCCGGGCTCCAACTGTCCTCAGGCGAGCGCCTGCTGAAGGTCCATCAGCAGATCGTCACCGGACTCGATGCCGACCGACAGCCTGACCAGGTCGCCCGGCACCTCCAGCGCGGAGCCCGCCGCCGACGCGTGCGTCATCCGGCCCGGGTGCTCGATCAGCGACTCGACACCGCCGAGGGACTCCCCCAGCGTGAAGACCTTCGCCTTGCCGCAGACCTCGATCGCCGCCTGCTCGCCGTCGGTGACCTGGAAGGACACCATGCCGCCGAAGGACTTCATCTGCTTGGCGGCGGTCTCGTGCCCGGCGTGGTCGGGCAGGCCCGGGTAGTAGACCTTCGAGACCCTCGGGTGCCGGACCAGCATCTCGGCGACGCGCGTCGCGTTCTCGCTGTGCCGGTCCATCCGGACGGCGAGCGTCTTCACTCCCCGCAGCACCAGCCAGGCGTCGAAGGGACCGGAGATCGCGCCCATCGCGTTCTGGTGGTAGGCGAGTTCGTCGCCGAGCGTGTCGTCCGCGGTGATCAGCGCGCCGCCCACGACGTCCGAGTGACCGCCCATGTACTTGGTCGTCGAGTGCACGACGACGTCGGCGCCCAGGGCGAGCGGCTGCTGGAGGTAGGGGCTCGCGAAGGTGTTGTCCACGACGAGCTTCGCGCCGGCGCCGCGTGCCACCTCGGCGAGGGCCGCGATGTCGCTGATGCCGAGGAGCGGGTTCGACGGGGTCTCGACCCAGATCGCCTTCGTACGGGGCCGGAGAGCCGCCCGTACCGACGCCGGGTCCGAGGTGTCGGCCACCGACCACTCCACGCCCCAGCGCGAGACGACCTTCGCGAAGAGCCGGAAGGTGCCGCCGTACGCGTCGTTGGGGATCACGACATGATCGCCCGGCGACAGCAGCGTACGGAGCAGGCAGTCCTCGGCGGCGAGGCCCGACGCGAAGGCGAGCCCGCGCCGGCCGCCCTCCAGGGCCGCCAGATTCTCCTCCAGCGCGGAGCGCGTGGGGTTGGCGCTGCGGCTGTACTCGTAGCCGCCGCGCAGTCCGCCCACGCCGTCCTGCTTGTACGTGGACACCTGATAGATGGGGGGTACGACCGCGCCGGTGAGGGAATCAGGTGTGTTCCCCGCGTGGATGGCGATGGTCTCGAAGTTGTGCTGGTCGCTCATGAGCCCCGAGGGTAGCGGGCCGGGGCACGGCGGAGAGCGCCTTCCGCGTCCGGGACAATGGAACGTATGGAGATTCTCTGGTTCCTGATCGCGATGGGCCTGGTCGCGGCCGTCGTCGGCCCGGCCGTGCGGCGCCGCCGCGGTGGCATACGCCAGGTCGCGCCCGGCTCGCCCGACGCCGCCGACCCGGACGCGTACGAGTTCGTACGGCAGGAGGACCTCGACCTCCGGCTTCCGGGGCCCGACCAGGACCTTCTCGACGTACTGGACGTCGTACAGCGCACCCAGGACTGGCGGGCGGCGGCGCAGCTGCTCGCCGGGACGGCCAAGGAGAGCGAGGTGCGCTGGCAGCGCGTGCAGGCGTTCGCGGGCGCCGCGTCGCTGGAACTCCAGCAGAGGCCCGGCGTCGGCGGCGCGTGGCTGCGGGCGTGGCGCGCGGACTCGCCGAAGGACGCGGGCGGCGCGCAGGTTCACGCGGAATTCTTGGTCCAACAGGCATGGCGCTCGTCGGCGGCGGGCACGGACGAGTTCCGGATCATCCTGGAGGAGGCGCGCTCGGTCTGCGACGGCGCGGCGCTGCTGGCGCCCGGCGACCCCGTCCCGTACATCATCGAGCTGGCCGTGGCCCGCGGGCTCGGCTATCCGCACGAGCGGTTCGACCAGCTGTGGGCGAAGGTCATCGACCGCGCGCCGGACCACATGGGCGCGCATCTCGCGGCGCTGCACTACTGGTGCGAGAAGTGGCACGGCTCACGCGAGGAGGCCGACCGGTTCGCGACGGCGTCGGCGGCACGGGCGCCGAAGGGCTCGCTGCTGGCCGCGCTGCCGCTGTTCGCGGTGTACGAACACCTGCCGGAGGTCGCGCTGGTGCGGGACTTCTACGGCAGCGCGGTGGTGTCGAAGGCGATGGAGGGCGCGCTCTACGCGGTCCACGCGGCGCGCCCCGACGACCCGATGCTCGCGCACGTACGGCATCTGCTGATCCACTTCCTGGTGGGCGGCGGGCGCTGGTCGGAGGCGATGCACCAGCTCGTGCTGGTGGACGGCTACATCGGCGCGCTGCCCTGGACGGTCGCCGAGGACCCGGCGGCGCAGTACGCGACGTACCGGGCCCTGGCGGTGGCGGGTTACGAGGCGAACGGCGGCAATCCGGCGACACTGCCGCGGTAGCGGGGCTTTCGTCCTCAAGCGCCGGAAGGGCCGCGTGTGCGACCCGTCCGGCGCCGCCGACTTCGGCCCGCCCGCTGCCACTTCAGGTGTCCGAGGCGTCAACCGCGCGGCCGGCGCGGACCGGCCGACTTGATCAACTCTTTATCTGCGACAAGTGTTCACATCGGATCTTGATGGGCATTCTGTGGACGGCCTGTGACCGAGTGCAGCGTGCATCGTGCACCGAACTCGGCATCACACCGGTACACGAAGCGCGAGACACGCTCCGCTTGACGCGGCGTGAAGAAGAGAGATCTGAGGCGATGCGTGTGGACGGCATACGAAGATGGGCGCTTGTGGCAGCTGCCCTGACCCTGCTGGCCGGAGTCTTACAGGGAGTTCAGGCGTCCTCGGCAACCGCGGCCGACTGCTGGCGAGCCAGCTGTTCGGGCAAGGACCCCATTCAGATGGGGTGTGACAACGATGCCGAGATTCTTCAGCAGGTGACCGAGCCGGACGGGTCGGTCGCGGTGCGGCTGATGTGGTCACCGGACTGCCAGGGGGTATGGGCGAAGTTCTCGCGCGATCTCGACACGTCCCCTGACTACGTGTACGGGACGCTCTGGACGACGGGCGCTCCCGACGGCGGCATCCAGGACTACGACACCACGGGCCGTCTCACCGACGGCGTGGCAGGCGCCTACACCGCGATGCGGAACTGGAAGACCACGACCGCGAAGGCGTGCTGGAACGATGTCAACGCCCAGTACGACCCCGTCCCGCTGAGATACGTCAAAAACAACAACGACACAAGCCTCCCGAGCACCCACGGTTCGTGTACGGACTGGCTGTGAGGATGACGATGCGCAGAAGCGGTCTTGGGAGATTATTCTCCATCAATCCACTGATAGCCCTGAGCGTGGTGGCGGCATCCGCCACCCTGATCCCGCAGGGTTCCCCGGACACCCCGGCGCAGGCGGCTCCTGCCGCCTCGGACGCCCCCACGCCCCATCTGTTCTCCGCGCCCGGCAAGGACCTGGGAACCGGCTACGCCTCGTCGCCGGACGCGATCGTGCAGGCCACCGGCGACGCGGAGGGACTGCACATCCTCGCGGCGAGGGAGACCGACGGGTTCTCCTTCTACGAGATCGCCCGCCTGAACCGCAAGGAACTCTCCGAAGTCGGCCCATGGACGGGCTACGTCTGCACTACGGGATCAGGGAACTACGCGGCAGCGGTCTACGCTCCGTCGGCCTGGTCCAACGAGCCCGGCGCGTACGGGAACGGCGCGTTCGCCGCAGTGATCCGTCTCTCCGACGGCAAGGTCACCGAGGTTCCCGGCCGGGTGCAGCTCGCGTACTTCACTCCGGGCTGCGGAACGGGCGACGAGGTGGCTTTCACCTCCAGTTCGGCCACCGACAAGTCCGCCGGCGCGACGACGGTGACATCGGTCGACGCGGCCACCGGATCGGTCTCCTCCCGCCGCACGGTCGACGGCTATCTGACGCACGTCACGCCCACGCAGAAGCGCACCGTGGGCGTGCTCGGCGGCAACCTCGTCGACCTGAAAGGCAACGGCAAGACACTGTCGGCCCGCAAGCTCGCCCCGGTGCCCGGCCCGATGTTCGCGCTGACCGCCTCGGAGAACGGCGCCGTGGACGTCGGCACGGTCGACGGCCAGAGCAGTGTCATCTCCCGTTTCGACGGCAAGGACTTCACCGAACTGGGCCGCGCCCCGAAGGGGAAGGTCAAGCTCCTCCGCGTGGCCGACGGCGACGCGGTCGTCGGCGACGTGAAGGGAATCGACACCACCGACGCCCCGGGGCTTTCGAAGCACTCGGTGGACGGCCGGGTGACGGGAATCTCCCGGCAAGGCCATCTGGTGACCAACTCGGTGTTCTCCGAGCAGATGAAGGGCATCACCAGCGGCATCGGCTCGCCCTCGAACGAGGGCGTCGGAACGCTGACGGTCAAGGCGACCGCGCTCAAGACCGGTGCGAAGGCCACCACACTCGTGGACGCCGACCGCGATCGACCGAAGCCGGATTCCTCGCCGCCGATGGACCCGGCCGCGTTCACCGTCGCGGCCGGGCCAACCGACGATGACGACGACCCGGCCACGTGCGGTGAGGGCATGCCGGAATCGCAGTGCCTGACGGGATCCGGTGCGGCCGTCTGGGGCAAGATCGGGGGGATGGAGAGCCCCTGCATCGTCAAGCGCAACGACCCCAAGCGCCAGGCGCTCCAGGCCAGCGCGAACATGGTCGAATGGGCGGTCGACCAGGCTGTTCACGGCAGACTGACCGTCTCCCGCCCACAGAACTGGCACGACACCGGCCTGGGCGCCTACACCCCGCAGGGCCTGTTCCCCAAGCCGTCGCTGAGCGGCGGAGGCAATATCCCCGCACAGGTCATGCTGGGCATCCTCGCCCAGGAGTCCAACTTCAAGCAGGCGTCCTGGCACTCCATGAACGGCGACTCGGGCAACGTCACCAAATCCGACTGGTACGGGAACGAGAACGGCATCCACGGCTACCCCAAGCGGGAGAAGGCCGACTGCGGCTACGGCATCGCCCAGGTGACGACCGGTATGTCCGAGGAGCACGCCGAGCAGTTCGACACTTTGCGCGCCGGCGCCATCACCACCGACTACGCGGCGAACATCGCCGCCGGTCTGGGCATCCTGGCCGAGAAGTGGGACCAGCTCAAGGCGCTGGGCATGAACGCCAACAGCGGCAACCCGGCCTACATCGAGAACTGGTACATGGCGCTGTGGGGCTACAACTCCGGCGTCTACACCTCCGGCTCCGTCGGCCTGGGCTTCTTCAACAACCCGATCAACCCGAGCTACCCGGCCGACCGGCAGCCGTTCCTGCGCAACAGCTATGACGACGCCTCCCGCCCCGGCGAGTGGAACTACTCGGAGAAGATCTTGGGCTGGGCGGAAGTCCCGCAGATGACCTGGAATGGAGAAGAGTCGTACTCCGAGCCGGACATGCCGTTCGGCATCGTCAAGCCCGCGCCGCACAAGCTGTTCTGCGACCCGTCCGTCAACGCGTGCAACCCGGACGCGGCCGACCCGTGCCCGAGCTGGGACGCGAACTGCTACTGGGACCGCGGCGCGGACTGGATGGGCTCGCAGAGCACCGGCAACTCCAGCACCGAGAAGCTCAGCTATTCGCTCGGCTCGGGAGAGCCCGAGCTCAAGAGCAAGTACGGTCACGGCCCGTGCATCAAGCAACCGGGCGTCTACACCAACGCCATCATCGTCGATGACCTCGGCCAGCACGAGGACACCTATGGATGCGGGGACTTCGAGGCGGCCGACGACGGCAAGTTCACCCTCCAGGCCGGTGACAACATCACCACGCTGAGGGACGACGGCACTTACCGCGCGACCCCCTACCTCGCTCCCATCGACCTTCACCAGCTCGGCGCGGGGTACGACCACCACGTCTACTTCACGCACAGCTACCCGGACACCGACTACTTCCACAAGATCACGGGCCGGTGGCAGGTCAACCAGGCCAAGCTCCCCTCCGGAGACCAGCCCGGCCAGCGCTACAAAGTCTTCGTCCACCTGCCGAGCCACGGCGCGGAGGCGATCGTCCGGTACAACTTCATCCCGGGCGACAACACGGCCGGTGCCAAGGCCGACTACTGCCGGGTCAATCAGGGAACCCGTAGCGCGGGCCAGGACACCTGGTTCGAGATGGGCAGCTTCACCTTCTGGAAGGGCGGCCGGATCGAGGCGGACAACCTCCACGACGCCGGCACCGGAGACGACAACGTGGTGTTCGACGCGATGGCCTTCGTTCCGTTCAACTACGCCACTCCCGGCCCGTGCAACCTCAACGACGGTGGCTCGTGACGCGCGCCGCCTTCCGCGTTCCCGCCGTGCTGATGGCCGTCGTCATCGGCACGGCGGGAGCCGTCTCCTGTAACCGGAGCAGCCCCGCGACGACGGGGCCCGACCGCCCGAAGGCCGCATCGGCCCACCCTGAGCCGTCCAAGACACGGACCGCGCCACGTGCCGTCGATCTGCCGGAGCACGCGGTAACCAGTGACAAGCGGCCGAGTTTCGGCGCGGCGGACACGATGGCCACCGGATACACCGGGAAGGATTTCCTCACCGGGCTCTCGAAGAAATGGAAGCTGAAGCTGGACGAGCCCGTGGAGCAGGAGATGCCCGACGGGAAGAAGAGAACGTACGTCAACGGGCGCGACGGGAACGGGGTGACGGTTTCGGCCGGATACGCCGATCACACGCTCATGTCATCTCTTCTGTGCAGAACGAGCACGAAGAAACCCGCTGGTTTTGGTTTCCTCGCCGCCTGCACCGGACTCGACGTGGCGGGAGTCGACCACAGCAAGGCCTCTTCGTGGCTCAAGCAGGCGAAGAGGGAGACCGATTCCCTGTACGCGAAGAAAATTGCCGAGACGGGAAATAAGAAGGAATACGTTGTCAGCGGGGTGTTCACCTCGGGGCCGGTGACGATGATTCTGCACCGAGCGTATGGCACGTACTCGCTGAGGATCCTCGGCGGCGCGGTGGCGTAGGGCGATCAGTCGGCGCGCGGAGCGAAGGTCCCCGCTGTCTCCGGGGGACCTTCGCTCCGCACATGCGTGTTCCGTCCGTGGAACGCCTACCAGGCAATTCGCTCTACGGGGCCGAGCAGATGAGTTCTTCGCTCTTGTTCTTGTAGTCCTGCATCTCGCCTGCCTCGTAGCCCGCTTCCTTCAGGCTCTCCATCAGTGACGCCGTGTCGCCGCACAGGTCCGGACGCTGCCGATCAAGATAGGACTTGACGCCTTCAGCGGTCAGTTCTTCCCAGGACCGTTTGATCTCGTCTTTCTTCTCGTGTGCGTAGGAGAACTCGACCCATTCCTTTTCCCGATCCGTGAGACGGGACATGTCAACGGGCTCGTCGCTTTCCCCGCATGAGGCGGCCATGAGAGTGCACGCCACCACCACGAGACATATATGCGCTTTCTTCACAATGTCCTCTTCCGTGCGGATCGCCAGGGGAATAACATACCGCTCGCACGCGCGAATTACCCGAACAGAGATATCTTGAAGGCTCCCCGTGGGTACCGGGAGAAATGCACGACGAGGCCGGTCGGCGGATCCCGGACCCGCCCCCGCCATCCAGGCACCGTTGCCGCGCTGACCTGCGGTGGTGCATACTCCGCAGATCCCCCACACCTTCTCTTCACCTGTTCTCCGTACCCCTGGGGGCCGTCCCATGGCACGCGTTCTGCCTTTCGTCCTCTTCGCGTTCGGCATCTGGTTCTGGCTGAAGGCCCGCCGGAGCGTGTCCTCGCTCGTCGGTACGGAGGCGGAGCTGGGGCTGCTTCCCCGGGACCGGCAGAATGTGGAGCTGGCCGGGTCCGACGCCGCTCTCGAGCGTGTCCTGGGGGAGGCGCGGGCGGGGCGGTGGGAGGAGGTGGCCGAGTTGATGGCCGTCACCGGCAAGGAGCGGGACTGGGAGCGGCGTGCGCTCTACGCGCGTGTACTGGGCGAGGCCGCCGCCCGGGAGGACTCCTGGCTGCGGGCGTGGCGCGCCTCCCGCCCCGACGGCTCCCACGACCCGGACGCCGAGCTGGTCCAGGCGTCGGCCACCGTCGCGCGCGCGTGGCTGCTGCGGGGCTCCCCGTACGCCAAACACACCACACCCGAGCAGGCGGACCGCTTCCACGAGCTGCTGCCGGACGCCCGCGCCGACACCGCGCGAGCGGCGGCGCTCGGCCCGGACGACCCGTCGCCGTACATCGTCGAGATCCGTACCGCGCTGGGCGTCGGCTACGGCCCGGACCAGATGCGCGAGCTGTGGGCGGAGATCACCGCCCGCACCCCGCATCCCACGTCGGCGCCGCTGTACGGGGCGCACGAGGCCGCGATCCAGTACTGGGGCGCGCGCTGGCACGGCTCGGCGGAGCTGGCGCGCGAGTTCGCCGCGCAGGCGACCGCCGACGCGCCGGGGGGCACGTTGATGACCGCGTTCCCGCTGATCGCCTGGTTCGACCACCACGACGCCGCGGCGACGGCCCGCGACTACACGGACCCGCACCTGACGGCCCTGGTCGACGCGGCCCTGGCGGACGCCGGGACGGCGCACCCGGACCACCCCCGTCTGCCCGAGGTGCGGCACCTGCTGGCGTACTTCCTGACGCGGCAGGGCAGGCACGAGGAGGCCCTGGACCAGTTCCGCCTGGTCGACGGGTATGTGAACGCCCTGCCCTGGCGCTCCCGCCGCGATCCGGTGGAGTTCTTCCTCGCGACCCGTACGAAGGCGATCCGCGGCGCGGAGGCCCGCACCCGCATCCGCCGGGGCGTCTGACGCGCGGGCCGGGGCCTGGCATCGTGGGGGGCATGGAAGAGACTCCTCTGTCCGGCGGGTTCGTCAATCAGGTCGTACGTGTCGGTGACACCGTGCGGCGCTCCTCCACGTCGTCGGCGCGACACGCCGCGTACACACGGGAGTTGCTGGGGCTGTTCGCGGAGCGGGGCTGGGGCGGGGCGCCCCGGTACCGGGGTGTGGACGAGCAGGGACGCGAGGTGCTCGGTCACATCGAGGGAGAGGTCGATCTGCCCGTGTCGGACGCGCGTCTGGCGCGGGTCGCGGCGCTCGTACGGGAGTTCCACGACCTGACGGCCGGATCGCCGCTCGCCGACGGGCGCGAAGTGGTGTGCCACAACGACCTGTCGCCCAGGAACACGGTCTACGCCGACGGGCTGCCCGTGGCCCTCATCGACTGGGACCTGGCCGCTCCCGGCGACCGTATCCACGATGTCGCCCATATCTGCTGGCGGTATCTGGACCTCGGCCCCCGTATCCCCGACGTCGCCGACGCGGCCCGCCGGATCACCCTGGTCTGCGACGCGTACGGCCTGGACGACCGGGACGGCATCGTCCGCACGATCCTCTGGTGGCAGGACCGCTGCGCGCGCGATATCGACGAGGCCGCCGACCTGGGCGACCCGGCGATGACCGCGCTGCGCGAGCGGGGCGTGGTGGACGACGTGCGGGCCGCGTACACGTGGGTGTCGGCCCACGCCTTCGAGCTGGCCGCGAAGCTGTAGCCGCCGGCCGGGCCGTGGCGTGCGGGCCGTGGCGAGCGGGCGCGGGCGCCACGACGGGCGCGGGCCTCGACGGGGGCGGTAATTCGCGGGCGCCCTCCCGTGACCCTCGGTAGACTCGGCGCCATGGGTTCGTACTCGTACTACTACTTTCGCTGATTCCGGGCGCGGACGCCCCGGCGTAGGTCCTGTCCCGGACCGCCGGCGTCCCCTTCTCGCCGCCCGTCGCACGTAACTCGCCCCGCCGCGCGCCGACGCGCGCGCTTTTCGCGGGCCTGTCACTCTCAGGGAAAGAACATGCGCGAACGCGCCCAATTGTCGATGAAAGACGTCTCCAAGTCGTACGGCGACCGGACCGTCCTCGATCAGGTGTCACTCTCCGTCCGGCCCGGCGAGAAGGCCGGTGTCATCGGGGAGAACGGCTCCGGGAAGTCCACCCTGCTCCGGCTGCTGGCCGGGGCCGAGGCACCGGACGGCGGGGAGGTCACCGTCCTGTTCCCCGGCGGGATCGGGCATCTCGCCCAGACCCTCGGGCTCGACCTCCACTCGACCGTTCAGGCCGCCGTCGACGCGGCCCTCGCGGATCTGCGGGAGCTCGAAAGCCGGATCCGCGCCGCCGAGGCGACACTCGCGGACGCCACGGAGGCCGAACTGACCTCGTACGGCGATCTGTTGACCGCCTACGAGGAGCGCGACGGCTACGCGGCGGACGCCCGCGTCGACGCCGCCCTGCACGGACTCGGCCTCGCCCACATCGGCCGCGACCGCCCGCTCGGGTCGCTCTCCGGCGGCGAGCGGTCCCGGGTGGCGCTGGCCTGCGTCCTGGCGTCCGCGCCGGAACTGCTGCTGCTCGACGAGCCGACCAACCATCTCGACCGGCGGGCCACCACCTACCTGGAGGAGCAACTCCGGGCGCACCGCGGCACGGTGGTCGCCGTCACCCACGACCGCGCGTTCCTGGAGCGCGTCGCGACGACGATCCTGGAGGTCGACCGGGACACCCGCGCCGTGACGCGGTACGGCGACGGCTGGACCGGCTACCGCACGGCCAAGGCCGCCGCCCGCCGCCGCTGGGAACAGGACCACGAGGAGTGGCTGGCCGACCTGGCCCGCACGAGGGAGCTGGTCGCCGCCGCCGGGCAGCGGCTCGCGGCCACCGGGAAGGACCCGGGGCAGGGCTTCGGCAAGCACCGCCGCTCGCACGAGGCGAAGCTGTCCGGGCAGGTCAGGGCGGCGCGGGTACGGCTGGAGCGGCTGGAACGGGAGCCGGTCCCCGCCCCGCCGGAGCCGCTCGCCTTCGCCGGCACCCCGGCCACCACCGGGGCCGACGGCCTGCTGGCCGAGTTGTCCGGCATCGTGATCGGGGACCGGCTGCGGCTGGATTCGCTCCAGGTGAAGTCCGGGACGCGGCTGCTGGTCGACGGGCCCAACGGCGCGGGCAAGTCGACGCTGCTGCGGGTGCTGGCCGGGGATCTCGCACCGGACGCGGGCACCGCCCGCCGTACGGCCGAAGTCGGCTATCTGGCCCAGGAGTCGGCCACCGTGACAGCGGGCTCACGGCTCTCGCTGCTGGGGGCTTTCGCGGTGGGCCGCCGGGGGCTGCCCGAGGAGCACACCGACGAGCTGCTGGCTCTCGGGCTGTTCCGTGAGGAGGATCTGGCCGTGCCCGTCGCCGGACTCTCGGTGGGGCAGCGGCGCCGGCTCGAACTGGCCCGGCTGCTGACCCGCCCCGCCGATCTGCTGATCCTGGACGAGCCGACGAACCATGTGGCGCTGAGCCTGGTGGAGGAGCTGGAACGGGCGCTCGCCAGTTACGAGGGCGCCCTGGTCGTGGTCTCGCACGACCGCCGCTTCCGGAGCGAATTCACGGGCGCCCGGCTGGAGTTGCGGGCAGGGCGGGTGATGCCGGGGAGCTGACGCGGGCTCAACACCGGTCGGGGTCCTACAGCTTGGCCTGGAAGATCCCGGCCGGCCGCTCACGCCGGTAGCCGAGCGCCGCGTTCACGGCGAGCATCGGCGCGTTGTCGTCGGCGACGCTGGTGCTGATCTCCCGTACTCCGGGGTGGCGTTCGGCGAGTGTGCCCAGCAGATGGCGTTTGACCGCCTGGCCGAGTCCGCGCCCGCGGTGCTCCGGGACGACCACCGTGTCGTACTGGAGCGCCCGGGTGTGCGACGGGTCGCGCAGGACGAGTGCCGTGTACGCGGCGACCCGGTCGACGCCCTTGCCCGCGCCCCCGGCCTCCGCGAGCACCACCGAGGTGAGGATGACACCGCCCCGGTCGTCGACGAGGCGGGCCGCGCCCCGTACCCGCTCCGCGTCCCATCTCGGCGTCCGCTCGTCCACGCCCGTACCGGGAGCGTCCCGCGTCACCTCGTGCGCCCGCGCGAACTCGTCCGCGAGGGCGTCGGGCACGACGCCGTCCCAGCTCGCGAAGCGGTAGCCGTCGGGCAGTCGTGGCTCGGGCAGTTCGGCGTTCGCCTCCGGAACGCGCTGGACGTACCAGGCGAGCGGCAGCACCTTGGCGAAGCCGAGCCCGTCGACGAACGCCTCACCGGCGCCGCCCAGTTCGAGCATCGCGGAGACCGAACTGCGCCCGTCGGCGGTCAGTTCGGCCCGGATGGCACCCCACAGCTGTGCGCCCACGCCGCGCCGTCTCGCCTCGGGGCGAACCACCAGGGCGTCGAGGAAGGCCATGTGCCGATTGCTCTTCTCGGTGAACAGAAGCAGCGTGGCCACGCCGTCGTACGACCCGTCGGGGGCGGCCCACACCAGATGGAGCATCCGCGCGGTGGGCGACTGCACACGCAGCTTCCCCGCGGTCTCGGTGCGGCCCCGCTCCGGTACGGAGGCGGGCACGTCCCGGAGATGGGCAGCCGCGATCACGTCATGCCAGGCGTCTGTCTCCGCCTCGGACGGCGGGGTTCCCAGAGTCATCAGCATGATCCGAACCTACGCTCACTACCCGCCTCGCGCCCCCGAGTTGTGCGGGCTTTCCGGACAGTGAGACAGCCTTCGGGCGCCGTCGGTTCCGCGGGAAGCCACCCAATCCTCACCAGCCCCGGTGAGCGGCCCCGGTGAACGCACTGCGGCGGCACCCGACCGGGGTGCCGCCGCAGTGGCGAACAGGACGTGACGCGGGACGGAGGAGGATCAGGCGGCGGAGGTGGCCTGCCAGTCCGCCCAGCTCAGGTTCCATCCGTTGAGGCCGTTGTCGGCCTGGATGGTCTTGTCCGGGGAGTTCTTGACGATGACCACGTCACCGACGATCGAATTGTCGAAGAACCAGGCGCCCGGCTGGTTGGGGTCGTTCGCGCCCTTGGCGTCGTTCAGACCGACACAGCCGTGGCTCGTGTTGGACGAACCGAAGATCGAGTCGTCGCCCCAGTAGTTGCCGTGGATGAAGGTGCCCGACGTGGACAGCCGCATGGCGTGCGGCACGTCCTTGATGTCGTACTCACCCTTGCCGTCGTCGTCCGTGAAGCCGACCGTCGCACCGTTCATCCGGGTCTCCTTGAACTTCTCGGAGATCACCATCTGACCGTTGTACGTCGGGTTGTCCGGGGAGCCGGCGGAGATCGGGATCGTCTTGATCGTCTTGCCGTCCTGCTGGACGGTCATGGTCTTGGCCTTGGTGTCGACCGTGGAGACCTGGTTACGGCCGACCTTGAAGGTGATCGTCTTCTGCTGGACCCCGAAGACGCCGTTCGCGCCCTCGACGCCGTCGAGCGCCAGCTTCAGCGTGACGGTGGAGCCGCCCTGCCAGTACTGCTCGGGGCGGAAGTCGAGGCGCTGGGAGTTGAACCAGTGGCCGACGACTTCCTGGCCGCTGCTCGACGTGACGGTGATCCCGCCCTGCACGGCGGCCTTGTTGGTGATCCCCTTGTCGAAGTTGAGCGAGACCGGCATGCCGACGCCGACGGTCGAGCCGTCCTCGGGCGTGAAGTTGCCGATGAAGCTGTTCTTCGGCGAGACGGTGGTGAAGGACGAGTTCTCGTGGGCCTCGCGGTCCTTGGAGTCCTTCGCCGTCGCGGTGATCTTGTACGACGTGGAGCGCTCCAGCTGGCCGTCCGGCTTCCAGCTCTTCGCGTCGGCGGCCAGCGTGCCCTTGACGGCGGCCCCGTCGGCGGTGGTCATGTCGACCTTGGTGAGCGTGCCCTTGGTGACGGTGACCTTCGCGTCGTTGTTGATGCCCGCGTTGTCGGCGCCGTTCTTGGGCGAGATGGCTATCTGGGCCTCGGAGGTGTCCTTCGCCGCGGCCTCGTCCACCTGCGCCTGCGAATCCTTCGAACGCTCGGCTCCGGAGTCCTTGCCACCGTCGCCACTGCTGCAGGCCGAGAGCACCAGCACCCCGCCGAGCAGTGCGGACGCGGCCGTCAGGCCCTTGCGCCGCTTGCCGTTCGTCATCACACGCTTCTCCATCGTTGCCGATTCCCTGCCTACTGACCTTTAAGAACACCCATACCGGTTCGTCCGGTTCCACCTGGGACGAAGATGTGGGCAACGCCACTCGCACTCCGGGATGGACACGGGCAGCGCGTTTGTAAGCCCCGGGTCGCTTTCGACGGCGTCCCGGGGCCAAGGGTGTCACGCTCGTGAGCTAAACCACGCCGGGCCGCCCGCGGTCCCCGCTACGGACGCCGTCCCGGTCCTCGATTTCGGCCTCCGCGCTGTCCGCCTCGTCCTCCTCGTCC
This sequence comes from Streptomyces panacea, assembly GCF_040560175.1. Taxonomy (NCBI): domain Bacteria; kingdom Bacillati; phylum Actinomycetota; class Actinomycetes; order Kitasatosporales; family Streptomycetaceae; genus Streptomyces; species Streptomyces panacea. The sequence continues at coordinate 2,358 of NZ_JARJHW010000017.1, read as the reverse complement.
TCCTCGTCCATATTCCATTCCACGGCTTCCGGGTCGTAGTCGATCTGCTCGCTGCTCCACGACGCCTGGGCGAGTTCCACCCCGGGCACGTCGCTGACCAGCTCCGACGGCTCGACGAGATACGCGAGGGCCTCCGCCTCGTCCTCGCGCACCGCCGAGCGGGCGTGGTCACGTTCCTCTTCCGGCATCGAATCGTCCGACGCGATGCGGGTCAGGGCGGCGGCGGTCAGCTGTTCCGGATCACTGATCTCCAGCACCAATTCAACGTGCAGCCGGACAAAACGGGAGGTCTCAGGAGTGCTCATAACCGGAGAGTAGGCCTCTTCCCCCGGGTGACTTTCCCGCGACCCGCTGCTTTCACTAGCATCAGCGCACCCAGCCAATTCGGCGTTTTCCCAAGGGAGATCGATTACGTGTACGTGTCCGTCGTACGCCGACCGCTGCTCACGGCCATAGCCGCCGGGATCCTGCTCTGCCTCATGTGGTTCGTCCCCTCGGCGAACGCCACGAACGAGCAGAACGCCGGTCAGCAGCAGTCCGCCGCAACCGCCCAGAAGGACTCGGCCGAGTAGTCCTCCTGAATCGGCAGCAGTACGGAGGGGGCCGCCCGGCTGCCGGGCGGCCCCCTCCGCGTACGTCTCCCTAGGAGGTGTCTGGTCGATCAGGCCAGCGGACCGGTCACCGGCTCCACCGCCGCCACCAGCCGCCCGTCGTGCACGAACGCGTCGGCCGCGGCGAGATCCGGCGCCAGGAACCGGTCGGGACCCGGCCCCTCGATCCCCGCCGCCCGCACCGCCTCGATCGCGGCCCGCGAGGCCGGCGCGGGCACCAGGCCCGTACGCAGCTCGATCGCGCGGGTCGCCGCGTACATCTCGACGGCGACGATGCGCGTCAGATGCGCGACGGCCGTACGGAGCTTGCGCGCCGCCGACCAGCCCATCGACACGTGGTCCTCCTGCATCGCCGACGACGGGATCGAGTCGACGGACGCCGGGACGGCCAGCCGCTTCATCTCGCTGACCAGGGCGGCCTGCGTGTACTGGGCGATCATCAGGCCCGAGTCGACACCGGGGTCGTCCGCGAGGAAGGCGGGCAGACCGTGCGAACGGTTCTTGTCGAGCAGCCGGTCCGTGCGTCGCTCGGCGATGGAGCCGAGGTCGGCGGCGACGATCGCGAGGAAGTCCAGAACGTACGCGACGGGGGCGCCGTGGAAGTTGCCGTTGGACTCCACGCGCCCGTCCGGCAGCACGACCGGGTTGTCGACGGAGGAGGCCAGTTCGCGGTCGGCCACGATCCGGGCGTACGCGAGGGTGTCCCGGCCCGCGCCGGCGACCTGCGGGGCGCAGCGCACGGAGTAGGCGTCCTGCACCCGGGGCGCCGCGTCCTCCTGGAAGTGCCCGGTCAGCCCGGACCCGGCGAGCACCCGCAGCATGTTGTCGGCGCTGACTCCCTGGCCGGGGTGCGGGCGGATGGCGTGCAGCTCGGGGGCGAGGACCTTGTCCGTACCGAGCAGTGCTTCCAGGGTCAGCGCGGCGGTGATGTCGGCGGAGGTGTAGAGCCGCTGGAGGTCGGCGAGGGCCATGACCAGCATGCCGAGCATCCCGTCGGTGCCGTTGAGGAGCGCGAGGCCCTCCTTCTCCCGCAGCTCGACGGGCGCGATGCCGTGGGCGGCGAGCAGCTCGCCGGCGGGCTTCAGGACACCGTCCGGGCCCTCGGCGTCGCCCTCGCCCATCAGCGTCAGCGCGCAGTGGGAGAGCGGCGCGAGGTCGCCGGAGCAGCCGAGGGAGCCGTACTCGTGGACGACGGGCGTGATCCCCGCGTTCAGAACGTCCGCGATGGTCTGCGCGACGTGCGGGCGTACGCCGGTGTGCCCGGACGCGAGGGTCTTGAGCCGCAGGAACATCAGCGCCCGCACGACCTCACGCTCGACGCGCGGGCCCATACCGGCGGCGTGCGACCGCACGATGTTGCGCTGGAGCCGCCCCCGCAGGTCCGGGCCGATGGCACGGCTGGCGAGCGCGCCGAAGCCGGTGGAGACGCCGTACACGGGCTCGGGCTTGGCGGCGAGCGCGTCGACGATCTCGCGGGCCGCGGCGAGCGCGGAGAGGGCGTCGGCGGAGAGCTCGACGCGGGCGTTGCCGCGGGCGACGGCGACGACGTCTTCGGCGGTGGTACCGGACGTCCCCACGACGACAGTGTGCATATCCATATTCAGGAGCGTACGTATTGAAACTCAACGTGTCACTAGGGACGGCGGGGCGGGGTCGAGTGCGGTGGTGGCGGGGTCGCCGGGCGGGCATCGCTGTACCTGCGGCGCGGGGTGGTTGCGGTGGTGGCCAGGTGCCGCTCCGAGGCTGT